>CAYUXF010000025.1:0-21676 GCA_964448755.1 uncultured bacterium | reverse complement strand
TTCGTTTTGAGTCTTTAGCTGCCAGGTTTGCCGCCAAAGAGGCGGTAGCTAAAGCGCTCGGCACTGGTGTGCGCGGTTTTTCTTTGACCGATATTGAGATCATGAATGATGAACTGGGCTGTCCCTCAGTAATTCTTTATAATAATGCCTTAGCGCGTGCTGAGGAATTAAATGTGGAAAAAGTCTGTATTTCTCTTTCGCATACCTCTAGTACCGCTTTTGCCGGATCCTTACTGATAAAAAGACAATAAAGTTATAAAATAAGCAGATAATGCGCCGGATCGAATTTACATTAGAAGAGATAGCAAAACTCCTGCCGCGGCGTGCGGTAAATGTCCATAAAAATTCCATTGGCCGGGTTTTAGTGGTTGCCGGTTCACGTGGCATGAGCGGCGCAGCGCTTTTGGCCAGCCGCAGTGTCCTTCGTTCCGGTGCTGGTGTTGTTTCTTTGGCGGTGCCCGGGTATCTTACTGATCTTGTTGATGTTGAAAATATAGAGGTCATGACATTGCCGCTTTTATATGAAAATACAGGTAATATTTCTTTGCGGGCAGTTGAGCAGTTATTGCCGTTGTTAAAGAGGTTTGATGTTGTTTTAATTGGGCCCGGACTTTCTGCTCTGGAAAGTACAACTGACTTTGTTAGAAATTTGCTGGAGTTTATTTCTAATGAATTACCATATTTAAATGTTGTTATTGATGCTGACGCTTTGCGGGGTTTAAAAAAAATAGTTCGGCCATTGAAGATGCCGGCTGTTATTACGCCGCATTTTGGTGAAATATCCCGGTTGTTGGACCGCAGTATCAATGAAATTAAAGAAGATCCGGCTAATGCTGCCTGGTTGGCGGCCAATAAATATAATGTAACTGTTGTTCTTAAATCACACCAGACATATTTGGTAGAATCGTCAGCTAAAGATTATTTTGTTTCGGCGCTTGGCAACCCTGGTATGGCCACGGCTGGTTCTGGCGATGTCTTGGCGGGAGTTATAGCGGGGTTATTGGCGGCTAATAAGTTTTCTGTTTTGCGTGCTGCTATTTCTGGTGTCACAGTCCATTCTTTGGCTGGTAATCTAGCTGCTTTAAAAAGATCGCAAGATGGTATAATTGCCTCAGATATTTTAGAAAATATTCCAGCGGCGCTTAAACAGTTAAAAGGAGTTTAATTGTTAGTCTATATCGGTAAAACCGTAATTTATTTTTTAGGTGAAGTCGGTGAGTCTTTAAAAGTTCTCTATTTTGCTTTGTGGCATTTATTGACCGGTAAAGTTCATTTAAAAAATCTACGTCAGCAGATAGTTCATCTGGGCTATGATTCTGTGCCGATCATTTTAATAACCGCTTTCTTTGTCGGTATGGTTTTTGCTATGCAGATCACAAAGGAATTTGTTAAGTATGGTGGTGATCAAGCTATTGGCGGTGTCATTGCTATTGCTATTTGGCGTGAGTTGGCACCACTTTTAAGCGCTGTTATTGTTTCTGGGCGCGTCGGTTCGGCTATTGCCGCTGAGATCGGCAGTATGAAAGTTACGGAGCAGGTTGATGTCATTAAAAGTTTTGGTATTGATGAATATCGTTATCTTTTAACACCGCGTATCTGGGCCATAACTTTTTCTTTTCCTTTTCTGGTTGTTTTTTTTGATGTTATTTCTCTCTTAGGTAGTTACTTTATGTCAGTAAAAGTAATGGCTGTTAATTCGGTGATTTTTTATAACTCTGTTAAAGGAATGCCTTCCATGCTCGATCTTTCTGGTGGTTTAATTAAGGCTCTTTTTTTTGGCATGGCAATAGCTGTTATTTCCTGCCGCAAAGGTTTGGAAACTGAGCATGGCGCGCTGGGCGTTGGTGTTGCTACGACTAAGGCGGTAGTTACATCGCTCCTAACGGTCTTTATTTTAAATTATTTTCTTTCTTTAATAATTTATAGTTGAAACTAAAATGATCATAAAAATAAACAATATTTTTAAAAATTTTGCCGAGAAAGAGATCCTGCGCGATGTCAGTTTAGAGGTCTATAGCGGCGAGATCTTAACGATCATTGGGCCTTCGGGCTGCGGCAAGAGCACTTTATTGCGTTTGATCATGGGGTTAGTTAAGCCGGATAGCGGCGAAATATACATTGAAGGGCGCAATATCGTCAACGCTAATAAAGAAGACCGGACCGCACTGCGTAAAAAATTTGGTTTTGTTTTTCAGGGTGCCGCTCTTTTTGATTCGATGAGTGTTTATGATAATGTGGCCTTTGGTCTGGTAGAAGGTAAATATAAAAATGAAGCTTATGTTAAAAAGATAGTTATGGAAAAATTGGAGTGGGTCGGCCTGGCTAACAGCGCAGAGCTTTATCCCGCTTCACTTTCCGGCGGCATGAAAAAAAGGGTCAGTATTGCCAGAGCCTTGGCTATAGAACCGGAAATTATTTTATACGATGAGCCGACGACCGGCCTTGATCCACTGGTCTCAAAAAATATTGAGGAGCTGATAGTTCGTTTAAAGAATGAACTGAAAATAACCTCAATAGTTGTTACTCATCAAATGAGTACTATTTTTAGGGTTTCCGACCGGATTGTTTATCTTAATAATGGTCGTTTGGAAAATGTTGGTACTAAAGAATGCTTAACTAATGGCCTTTGTGCCAGTCCAGAATTGCAGAAATTTATTGCTGCCGGCATGGTATAATTTCTAAAGAAACCCCTCATCCCCCTATCCCCTTCTCCCGAAGGGAGAAGGGGAGCCTAAAAAAGAACTTGAAGTGTTAAAATTATTTGGAAAGGGTCTTTATGGAAAATAGATTTACATATGTGAAAATAGGCTTAATGGCGGTTATTGGTTTTGTGCTGATGGTCGTTTTGTTTACCTGGAAGTCTGGTGCTGCTTCACGTTACGATTCTTATCAATTGATCGGCGAATTTTCTAATGTCGGTGGTCTACTGGAGACAGGTGAAGTTCGCTATCGTGGCTATAAGGTCGGCGAAGTAACGGCTATTTTACCGCAGGCCGATAAAATAAAAGTTTACGTTAAAATTAAGTCTGGCGTTAGCATTCCCGCAGATTCTCGTTTTAGAGTTTCTTTTGACGGTTTGGTCGGACAAAAATATATTAATGTTGTGCCTGGTAGCAGTGTTGATATTTTGCAAAATGGTGATCAAGTAGAAGGGATCTCGGTTGCCGGAATAGTTGATTTTATTGATGAAGGTGCTCGTTCAATGGAAGAAGTGCAATTAATGATCAAGAATATCAATGAATTGCTGACAAGCTCTGAGCTGAAAACAAAAGTTTCTCGCAGTGCGGATAATATAGAAAAAGTTACCGCGGAACTAGCACAGAGTGCCCCCTATATTTCAGCTACTTTAAAAAAATTAGATAAAATAACTACGGAGTTGGAAGTTTTAACTGTTTCTGATGATAGCGATGTTAAAACGATTGTCCGTAATTTAAAAGATTCTTCGCAAAAACTGGAAGTTATTTTAAAAGAAATAAATGCGTTTACAGAAAAGCCGGAAAATAAAGAAAATATTGAAAAAACGCTTAAGAATCTAAAAGAAATTACTGATAAACTCAATGAAAAAGGGTTTAAAGTTAAACTTTTCTAAAATAACAATCATGTTATAATCTTTTTTCTAGAGAAAAATCAAAACAGTTAAGAGGAGCAGAGAGATGATAGAGCGTTATTCATTGCCGGAAATGAGAAACATCTGGAGTTTACAGAATAAATTTCAAAAGTGGCTGGAAATAGAAATAGCCGCTTGTGAAGCACATAATCAGCTTGGCAATATTTCTGACGAAGACCTTAAAAATATTAAAACAAAAGCTTCTTTTTCTGTGGAAAGAATAGATGAAATAGAGAAAGAGACCAATCACGATGTGATCGCTTTTTTAACTAATTTAGCGGAAAATATCGGGCCTTCTTCCCGTTTTGTGCATATGGGCTTGACCTCTTCCGATGTCGGCGATACCGCGAATTCGCTGTTATTAAAAGAAGCTGCTGATATTTTATTGAACGATATCGAAGAATATATTGAAATATTAAAAACAAAAGCCATTGAATATAAAGATGTAGTGATGATCGGCCGCACTCACGGTATCCATGCCGAGCCGATGACCTTCGGCTTAAAGATGCTTTTGTGGTATGAAGAGATGAAGCGCAATAAGAAACGGCTACAGGAGGCTAGGGAAATAATTTCTGTCGGGTTAATTTCAGGCGCGGTGGGAACATATTCCAATATTGATCCTCAGGTTGAAAAATTTACTTGTGAAAAATTAGGGTTAACACCTTGTGCTATCTCTACGCAGATAATTCAGCGTGATCGTCACGCCCAGTTCATGACAACCCTGGCTTTAATTGCCGCGTCACTGGAAAAAATGGCGACAGAGATCAGATTGTTGCAAAAGACCGATACTGCCGAAGCAGCCGAGCCTTTTGGTAAAGGCCAGAAGGGTTCTTCGGCTATGCCGCATAAACGCAATCCGATCACTTGTGAGCGGATCACCGGGTTAGCTCGCGTAATTAGAGGATATTCTTTGACTGCTCTGGAAAATGTGGCCCTCTGGCATGAACGTGATATTTCACACTCCGGTGCTGAGCGGATTATTTTTTCTGATGGGACAATTCTTTTAAACTATATGTTTAAGCTTATTAAGAACGTTATTGCTGGTTTAGAGATATATCCTGAGCGGATGAAGAAAAATATGGACGCTTACGGCGGCATTATTTTTTCGCAAAGAGTTTTGTTGGAGTTGATCCAGAAAGGGTTGACCAGAGAAGAGGCCTATAAATATGTGCAGCGCAATGCCCTAAAGGCCCGCGATGAAGACGGTTCATTTAGGGAAAATATTTTAGCGGATAAAGATGTTCTTAAACATTTGACAGAAGAAGAGCTACTGAGCTTTTTTGATTATGAGTATACCTTGCGGCATATAGATATTATTTACAAGCGGATCCTTGGTTAATTATTTCGTTTCATGTAAATATATTCAATATCCTCATATTCTTCTTTAAATGAGGCTGGCTCGGCTGGCTGTTCAGCTGGTTTAGCTACCGGCGGTTTGGCCACCGCTTTTTCAAAAGGGGTGAACTGATAAGTTACCGAGAAGAAGTGTTTGGGGTCAATGTTTTCACCGAAGTCTGGATAATAAGTGTAGTCAAAATTTAAACCCATATACTGTAAGCCGGCGCCGATAGTTTGTGAGAACTTGGTGGTGTCTTTCCAGACGCGTTGATTAAGACCGTAGCGCAAAGAGATGTAGGATTGTAAATTTATTTCCAGGCCGGCATGTGTTAACGGCGGGTCATTTTCGGCAATCCCGTGGTCAACAGTTAACAGGAGATCATTGCCCATAAATGAGCTTTTAAAGGCGGCGCCAATATTGGTTTTGCCTTCTATTTTTTCTTCGGTTTCGGTACTCCACTTTAAGTTGCCGATAACGTTCTGGTAAGAGACGCCTAATTTTAGATATTTATTAGCCAGATATTGGTACCCAAGATCGATACTATTCCCTTCGGCGTTATACCGGTCAAAAAGTTCAGTATTATCATTGTCCAGGTTATTATGATAGATCTTATAATTAAAACCCAGCGCATGTTTATCGTGAATTTTTTTGGCTAAATTTATGATATAGACCCGTTCGCTATAAGAGGCTTTGCCGCCGATAATCGGGTAACCGTTGCTGTCGAGCGTGGGGTCGGCTAGTAAAATATTTTGCAGGGAAAGATCAATATAACCAAGGCCAATAACCGTATTTATTTTATTTATTTTATAACCGCTCAAGAAAGTGTATTGATTGACATCGATCATGCGCTGGCTTTTTAAACCCATGATTTGAAAATTTTCAATAGTTGCCATCCCGGCAGGATTAAAGAGCATCATATTGACATCATTATTGACGGCCGAAAAACTTTTACCCATGCCCAAAGGCCTGGCGCCGACACCTAAATTAAAAAGATGGTCCTTATGGTAGTAAGTCTCCGCCTGGCTTAAGTGAATAAGCAAAATAATAATTATTAATGGCAATAGTCTTTTGAACAAATTGCTCCCCCTTAATAGTCTAGCACTGCTCTTTATATAAAGCTGCTATCCTATAATCCTATGATATATATGCCCACTTTTGACTGAAAATATAACTGCGATTTTTAAATATTATTTCATAATGATAGATTTGCCGCGGCCGATAACTTTGTTATTCTCTAAAATGTACCAAATATAGACGCCGTTGCCGACTATCTCGCCCCGGCTGTTTTTGCCATTCCAGGGGATCGCTTGATAACCAGCTTCGGCCAGATATTTGTGTTCCCAGATCATGTCGCCGGAGAGATCATACATTCTGATCTTTATCTCTCCTGCTTCTTTAATGCTGAATGTCAGTAGCTGATTCTTGTTATCATTATTGACCGGGTTGTAGATCGTCGGCCAGGCCAGTGGTTTTCTGCTCAAAACTTCTGGTGGTGTTTCGGCAGAAATAATATTAAAGAGCCAGTTGTAGGTTACCTGGTTAGGAACAACTGCTAGATCTTCTACGGTTACCTGACAGGCGACCAATGAGCCTTTATTGAAATGTTCTTCCGGTAAGATTGAAACGACCATGTCTCCTACTAAGTTCGGCACAATACTGCCGGTATAATTTTTCTGAAAAATACTGGCATCAATAACACTTTCTTTATTTATTTGGCCGGAAATATTTAGTGCACTGGTTTTTAAATTGATATTTTCGCCTTGAGCGGAACTACTGAATAGCTCATTAATATCGCTGACGGTGATTAATTTGGTGATGTATAGATTATTTAATATTTCCGGTGCCGCTGTGCTGACCACTTCGGCAATGACCAGGTTGAGCTTATCGATAGCGATACCGCAGCCGTTGTTATCGTAAGCTTCAAAATAAAGCGGTGTTTCGCAGGCGATCTTTTCACTGTTCTCTGTCGGAAAGATCTTGGCTATTTCCGGCGGGCGGGTGTCTCTGGCAGAGCCGGTATCAAAATAATATTCTTCATTTAAAACATTGCCATCCATATCGGCAACAGAAATTTTAACCGTAACTCTGCTGCCGGGCATGAATTCCTGTGAAGGGACATAAATGAAATTAGGCAAGCCGTCACGGTAAATTATTCTGCTTTTTTCTGTATTGCAGTTAAGGAAATAGCCATTGCGGTAAGATAAAACATCATTAATATAAACGGACATATTTCGGGTATTAACATCGCTCTTGGTATCGCTGATTCTGAAATAGACAGAGGTATTATAACAGACTTCCGTGGCGAATTTTTGTGGTAAATTTCTTTCTGTAAAAGGCGGGGTGTTGTCGGGAATAAAAGAGAGATCAACATACCAGCCATTGGCGGTCACTTTATAGCGGTAGAGGTAACTCATGTTACTTTCATTAAAGGCAATATAACTGGCCGGGTTGCCGCCTGCCAGAACAACAGGATTTTCTCTTAATAGCTCGGAGGCGTTAAAAGAGATGATTATCTCTTGATTGATCTGTGCAGGGTCTGGCGCGCTGCTGATATTATAAAATTCCGGTCCGCCGAAATCCAGTAAAATATGGGCTTCCTGGTTAACTGTTGTATTGCCGGCCCGGTCCGTTAACGTTATTTTTAAAATGCCATCCGGGTTTTCTGTGCCGTCAATATTCCGTCGGTAGATATAAGTATCGTTGCCGCTGCCGGAGTAAAGATAAGCAGGTTTGCCGCCAATTAACACCTCCAAGGAGCCGATGCCGACGCTGTCAAAAGCATCAAAATGAACTTCGGCAATTGTGCCGGCGGGGATCCCTTGGGTTGGAACCCGGACGTTGCTAATGACAGGCTGTTGCATATCAACAGTAAAAACATAAGCCCGCTCTTCTTCAATATTATGTTCTTTATCTAAAGCGAAGTCTTCACTGTAGTAGTAAATGGTTGAATAGCAGACGCTTTCTGCTTCGGCAGGGAGCGGAATAATGCCAGACCAGTTATTTTTACTGACTGTCTGTTGCTGCGGTAAATTAGACCCGCCAACAACGGTATAGTGAATAATGGCATCTTCGTTCGTTCTTAATCGCAATGGCGGGGCGTAATTATAGATCCCGCCGGCGTAATTGATCTCTGTTATTGGCGCGGTTCGGTCAAGATCAATAAATGCGGTCAGATCATGTGTTTTTAAACTGATGACTTTGCCGTTTTTGTCGATCATTTTAGTTTTACTGTTATCGGGACTGTAAATAAAATTAATTGTTGTATTGCCGGTGACGGCATTGGTTCTTACTTTCAGATCAATAGCATAAATATTGGCTGTTGTAGAGACTGTCCAGAAGGGGCCGTTGTTGTCGGTTTTAGAGTATTCAATACAGCGTTTATTTAAGCCGCTGGCATAAGTGTGATCAAAATTTATTTTTTCGCTTTCCCAGATACTGCTGGGCAGCTGATGATAATCTCTTTGAAAAGCAGTGACCTCTTCAAAGATCGTCTTATCATATTCAATATAGAGCTCGCCGATCGCGCCAATAATATGTGTTTCTGTCGGCGCTATTTTTAAATAGATCCGATATGTGCTATTTCTCTCAAAGACGCTGCGGCCCTGTTCTTCTGTTAGCAGAAGATTGAGCTCTGCCCAGGCTGTGCTTATTAACAGCATGATGAGCAGAAATAATATCTTTAATTTACTAAGCATTAGTTCTCCTAATAACTAATATTAAACGAAGAGAAAGCCTCTCCATAATTGTCAAAAAGGTCATAACCGTAAATTTGTATTTTTTGATTGTCTTTTAAGTTGTAGCCGCTGTTACCGGCCAGATCGTAGCCGGTGACCATCAGCCAGCCGGAAGTTTCTGAACCGTCAATTGTTCTGGAAAAACGGTAATTAAGGCCGTTTTTATTGACAAACTGCATTGGCGAATTTGTCCCGAGTGTTACTTTGCTTTTGGTTAGATCTAGTTCTTCGGAAGCGGAAAAATCCAGAATTACTACATTGCCAATATTTGCTTGTTTAGGTTGTACAGAAATTAAGTTAAATGTAGGGGCAAGATTATCAACAAGAAGTTCTTTGCTGGTATCTATTTGCAGGTTTTGGGCGTGGTCAACAGCTGTAATAGAGATGATTTTATTGCCGTCAACACTTTCGTTGATAATATAGCGATAAGTAAAAACAGTTCCTTCCTTCTTAATAAAAGCGGCATTATTATTGCCAATTTTTACTGCAGTACTGCTCAGTTCAATATTATCGGCCGCCATAAAATTAATAGTAATTACACTGCCGTTTTTTAGCTGACAGGGGAGCGCCGGTATGGTTGTAATATTGCTGATCTGCGGATCAATAGTATCTACCCGATAAGTAGCGGTTTTGGTATCTTCAATATTATTAAAATTATCAAAGCCACGCCATTTAATTGTTACCGTACTGTTGGCCGGAATGGTTATTGGCAAGGTATATCTGGCGGAGCTACTACTTGGTTCCCGTCCGTCTGTGGTATAGCGGATCTCTTTGAGGTCGCCGCAGTTAGTGTTAGGGTCAATACCTAAGACAATTTCAGTTGGCTTATTGAGATGAAGGTTAGAGCCTGGCAGGACTCTGGTTACCGGCGGTGTGATATCGTTGACAAGTGTTACGGTTAAATTATTTAAATTGCCGGTCAGATCGCTGATATTGTAAAGAACGTGTGTAAAGTTTTTATCTAAAGTAAAGATCGTGGCCATTAATGTTGCTGTCGGTTTAACTTTTAAGACCAGTTCATAAATAGTGCGGTAGCTGTTGGCCGGGATATTAATATTGGCTTCACCATTGTTGGCGGCTCGTTGATACTGAATATGGCCATTATCTACCACAAAAAAGTTTGTGGCGGTCCAGCTGCTAATATGATCGGTTTTACTGATCAGGTCAAAGTGCGCGGCGTCAAAATCGCAGTTGGCTTCAACTCGGTTAAAGGCCTGGGCGGTACTGTTGTTGTTGTAAAGACGGACTTGCAGGACATAAGTGCTGTTGCGCTCCCAGTTATTTAATACTGCGGTTTTGTCGTAAATATTATCCAGGCTGGTTACGTGCACGCTGATCGTGGCAGAAGCGCTGGCCAGAAGAAATAATAAAATAAATAAAGCTTTTTTTAACATATTAACTCCTCTATTCTAACGGCAAATAGTCCTGGTTGTTAGAGAGCCAGATGCCGTAATCTCTGGTATCTATTATGCCATTGCCGTCAAAATCGGCAATTATTCCGCCGTTTTTCCATTCATAATCAAACGCTGACCAGTCGACAATATTTATTGTATTATCTCCGTTGTAATCGCCGCCTCTAATTGTTAGTTTATTGTTTTCTTCTGTGCGCAGTGCTGTTGTTGTGTTCTGGGCTGAACTGCTTAGATAGATTTCCTTAAAATATCCCGAAGAAGGCTCACAGAGATTGACAGTAGTGACTGTTTCGCCAAGCGAGATCTTCTCTTCGGTCGCTACACTGATATGGTTAAAGTGATCAATGTAAATATAATATTGACCCGAAGCTATTTCCCAGAGCTCTAAAAGAGGGGAAGTTCCGTCGCTGTTGAGCGGAATATTAAAAGATGTTGTCGCCGGCAGATGTCGTTCGTTCCTGAACTCCAGCCGGACAGTAGCGGGGATCATTTGGTCTGCGACGGAGTCGTAATAGCCCTGCAGTAAAGCCTGAAGCTGAACTTTTATTGTTTCTATGATCGTTGTCTTGAATTGATAGTTTGCCGTGGCAATGTTGCCAATGCTGTTGGCTGCCTGTACAAAAATAGAGTTGCTAACGTTCTGCGGTAAAATAGAAACTTTATCAATAATTATTCTGTAGCCGTTAGCAGAGGGAATTAGCACACTGCTACCGCCCAGATAATTGGCGGTAAAGTTGCCACTGGCGATTGCCAGTTCATTGTTAATAAAAATATCTATTGATCGGCTGACAATATTAAAAGCAATTGAATTGATATCAATAATAATATTTTGGTTTGGCAGAACGTTTTGGGCATTTTCTGTTGGCGAGATCAGTGTAATGCTCGGTGTAATATTGCCGGTAAAGACAATATTGTCCGCAACATTCAAAGAGGCGCCGCCGCCGTAGAGAATGCCGTTAAACCCTGTATAGCGGACTACCGGTAAATTGTTAAGCGAGACAAGTAGTTCTGTTTCAATGCTCGACATTCTGTTGGGGATTAAATTGACAAAAAAGTTCAGCGTTGTTGCCGGCCTCATTGCCAATGGTGAATTAAACGTTGTGGTTTCTGTTTCTTCCAGAATGTCGTTGCCATTATCATCAATGACGTATTGATGCTCCCAATGCCCTGTGCTCTTATTTAATTCCACTAAAATATTGGCGGTGCTATTGCTATAGTTAATGATCTGGTGGTTAAAAGTTACAAAATCTACTAGGGTGTCGATAGTTACACTGCGCGAGAGTGTTGGCGCGACCTCTATACCGTAAATTGCGCCAACAGCCAGTGTTTCGCCAATATCTGAAGTTACGAGTACTTCATCGAGATGTTTAATGCTCATTACCCCTGGGGTAATGAGCGTTCCGGCGGTAGTGGGTAAAGCGCAGAGCACTCCCTGTAACATGGTCAGTGTAATTAAAGTTAAGATCATTTTTTTAAGACATTTTTTCATTTCTTCCTCACTTAACTTAATCGACCGTTACGGTATAAGAAAACGTGGCACTGCCACTGGGCGCTAGATCAAATAAAAACTCAACAATATTGCCGGGGCCGGCATTACTGGTCACACCCAAATATTCAATATTGTAAACAGCGCCGTTGAGCGTAGGCGGTTTGCCGCTATAGTAAAGATGGGTATTGGCGGGGATAATATCTCTAATATTATAATTATCAGCCCAGACGTTTTTAAAATTTACCAGCAATAGATGAAATGTTAATTGTGTCCCAGGATAAACAACACTGTTGTCTGTTGGGGTATTTTCTAGCGTTTCCTGGTAGGTTATTTCTATGTTTCTAGCGATCATTCGGACATCGGCATCTTCTAGCGTACCGTTCTCTGAAAAAGTATCCATTTCAAATGTGTTTTTTTGAGCTTGTCCTAAAATTGAACCGCCAGCCATATCTGTAAGGCTATAAGTGCTGTTACTTAAGCTAGCTTCGCCTAGTAAAAAGTTCCCTAGATTATCATCATAAGCATAACAATAAATGGTTATGGCGCAGAATGTTAGAAATAATATTTTAAAAATTTTACTCATTATTCCCCTCAAATGAATAACTAAAACTCTTCAACTTAATATATGCCCATTTTAAGCCAATTTATACATTGATTTTTTATATTATATTTATATATAGCTTGCTGGTTTTTCTAAGGTGTTTCGATTAAAATTAAGCAACAGAAAATATCGATGTATTAAATTCTTGTTATTAGGATATTAATTAAAGGCGATATTTTAGGAGAAAAATGAGATGATGTTTTTAAGTAAACTTTTTATTGCAATAGTAGTGGCTGTTTCTCTATCTTTTGCTTATTCTGTTCCCTCTGTTATAGCTTTTCAGGGCAGGCTTTTTGATACCGGCGCGCCAGTTACCGCTACAAAAAATATGCGTTTTGAGATAGTTGATAATTTGGGAACCGCTTTTTGGCAGAGCCATGCGTCTAACTCTGTAGAAGTTTATGTTAATAAAGGGGCCTATGTTGTTAAGTTAGGTGATACTTCCGTTGTTAATATGAATCCTCTTAATTTCAGTGATATTGATAAAAATGTGACATTGAATCTCAGGGTATATGTTGAAGGAACACAACTCACTCCCGATATTCTTTTTTCAGCGACACCTTATGCCTTTATTGCCAGACAAGCGGAGACCATTACGGCCAATACCGCGGCGGGAAATTCTCTTGCCAATGCTCTAAATAAAGCGACAGTAACGGTTAATATTAGTAATGATCTAACTGTAGGTGGCCTTTTAACGGTTAATGATGAAATAGATATGTTGACAGTTACAGAGACTTTTACGGTTAATTATTAGTAGATATAATAGATTTTAAAAATAATTTTATTAAAAAATAGGGGGGTAGTTTATGAATAAAAAAAATATAAAAAGAAAACCGGTCAATAAACAGCGCCGGGCGCAGATTAAAAGAACTAGTAAAGCGGTCTTAACTACTGTTGTTTCAGCAGCTTTACTTCCTTCTCTTCTTCAAGGTGCCAATATTGAGTTTAAGTCTAAAACGCAATCTGTCGCAACGTTGCGCTTAACAGAGGATGGTAAAGTTAAAATAGGCAGCTCAGGGACATTGGCTCACTATAGCTCTGATCCATCTGCCAGTTTAACTGGAACTAGTATTCTGGGTTATGATGGTTATTTATATGCTAATCGTATTTATAATTCGGTTTGGAATGACCTGGCTGATTTTCGCAACATGGCGGAAGGTGTAAAAAGGGAGCCGGGGAAGGTTTATGTATCTACGCCAGATGGCCTGGTTATTGCGTCAAAGCGTTGCCAAAAAGGGGTGGCCGGGGTTTGTTCAGATACTTATGGCTTTGCGTTAGGTGGCGGTGAAAATGATCCTAAAAAAGTACCATTGGCAATTTCTGGTTGGGTCCTGGCTGATGTTGATCGTCCTTATACTGTGGGGACGCCATTGGTAACGGGTAAAAATGGTCAGTTAACTAAAGCGCGTTTTTGTGAAAAATTGTTTTTTCCAGAAAGAATTGTTGGAACAATGGAAAATAAACCGGTAGTAGACAAGGCAAATCCAAAAGTTAAGGTTGCCGGCAGATATTGGGTGAAGATTTAAGATTTACTGAATTAATAGTTGTTTTTTTGCGGTATAATTCAGTTTATGAAAATTGTTATTCATAAAGCCAAATATGAATATTTATATACAAATAGCGGAAAAAAATTAATAGATCTTTTTTCTGCACATGGTGCTGTTTCTTTAGGGCATAATCCTAATTATTTAGTTAAAGCATTAAAAAAACAGGCAAGTAAAATTTGGTTATCTGGAGGATTGCCAGCTACAATACAACGAGAAGCCAGTGAATTGCTGACATCTTTTTTCCCTGATACCCACAAAACTAAAATTTTTTATTCTACTGGCATGGAGGCTGTGGAGTTTGCTTTAAGAGTGGCTAAAGTACATACTGCTAAAAGAGGAATTATTAGCTTTAGTTGTAGTATGCATGGTAAATCTGGCACAACTGCAGCCCTGAGTTGGGATAATTTTTGGCAGGATAGCCCAACAGATGTGTATAGATTACCATCTTTAAGAGAAGCTACAGAGAAAAATATTTTAAAAAAGATCAAAAGCCTGGCAGATAAAAATATTGCTGCAATTATTATTGAGCCTTACCAGTGTTCTAATGGTGGTTTTTCTTTCTCCCAAGAGTTTTATTTGGAGTTGGTGCCTTTTTGTAAAAAAAATAAAATCCTGATAATTTTTGATGAAATATTGACCGGTTTTTATCGCACCGGTAGTTTGTTTGCTTTTTCTAAATATAAATTTGTGCCGGACATTATTTTGCTAGGCAAGTCTTTAGGCAATGGCTTTCCGGTTTCTGCAGTAGTAATGCGTAAAAATATAGAGATAAAAAAAGAGATGCTACCAAGAAGTACTTTTGCCGATAATCCTTTGGCGGCAGCTGTGGTTGTGGCAGTCCTAAAACAATATAAGAAAAAAAAATGGGATAAAAAAGTAGAACAAATAAGTCAAATAATTCAAGAACAATTTATGGGCTTAGCTAGATTAGATATAAAAATTCGCGGTTCTGGCGCTTGTTGGATTTTAGAGCTGCCAGTCAAGTATACTAAAAGAGATTTTACTAATTATTTTATTAAAAAAGGGCTAGCAATTAATCAGGTTAATAATTTTCTACGTCTGTTACCGCCTCTAATAATTAAGCCTCAGTGTTTAAAAAAAGCTTGTTTGATTTTAAAAAAAGAAATTAGTAAGTTATTATTGTGTTAAAAAATAAACCTAAATTATTATTTATAATTTCTAAAGATTTTGGTGAATTGCATGATGCTTTGCTTTTTGCTGAGCCATTGATTGATAAAAATGAGATATTGTTTTTACTTCCTGAAAAACTTTATGATTTGAATTATGCTGATTTCCCTTTTTGTGTAAAAAAATATCAAACATGGTTAGATTTAAAAAAGGAAATAAAACATTTTATTCCTGATATTTGTTTTTTATTTAGTGGTTATTTATTGACTGTTAATAAATTACTTACAGATAAAGAACTGGCGATATTTTTAAAATTAATTAATGCTATGAAGATAAAACTTGTAACCAGTGACCCCTGGTTAAATATCTGGTCAAATTCAGATACAACATCCTATCCTTCTTTGAATTTTAATGATCCTGCTCAACTAAGCGTTTATAAAATGTTTGAAAATCTTTCTGTGAAATTTAAAGATATTTATCACTTGTATTTTGTACCTTTAGATAAAAAACCTAAGAAAAGTCTGCATTTTTATAATCAAAATATTCGCCTTTCTGTTTGGCAAAAGATCAGAGCTAGAATTGAGTTTAGAAGAGAATTTTCTTTACTTGCCGCTGTTCCTTTTTGGTTGTTTGTTGTTTCTGCTGAAGAGGCTAACTTTTTAGCTGATAAAATAGAGATTATTGCAGAAAAATTAAAAGAAACGGTAAAAGCTGGCAGGAGAGCAGTTTTTATTGCCCCAGAAAAATTAATTATTGAAATAAAACAAGTGTTGTTTAATTGTCCGGATGTTCTGTTTTTAACTGAATTATCGTTAATTAAATTCAAAAAAATACTTTTACAGGCAGAATTTGTTTTTTACTGGAATATTTTTTCTTCAACTATTTATGATCGGCTTATAAATAATAAGCCAGTTTTTTCTTTTGATGTAGGGCATATGGCAAATTATTTTCCACCTTTTTTAGAAGAAGGGAGGAAAATATACTACGGGCAAAATCAATTGCTTATATTTAATATTGAAGAAAAAATATCATTAAAAAAGATAAATGCCCAAAAGAATTTACATAAACATATCTATGATTATTTTTATCAACAGAGATCAAAACAGCCTAGATCAAGGAAAGTGCTTGAAATTCTTTTATAAACCGTGTTTTTATTGACAGCATTTTTATAAAAAATATATTTGTAGGCAGGTTCTCTTTCTGATTTTGTTCTTTTTCCGGAAAATCCATTGTTGAATTTTATTGCTTGTGTATTTTCTGGAAAAACATAACTATATAACTTGTTTAGCTTTAGATTATTAAAACCATAATTTAATATAAAAACCGTGCTGTATATTATAGGCCAATGTATTTTTTTTGTTTCCTTGAACATTATTCCTATTTCTGCATCTTTATTGGTGATTTTCCTTAAAAGGACTAATCCTATATATTTGTTTTTATATTTAACTAAGAAATGGACATGTGTTTTGTCAATTAAAAATATATTATTAAACCAGTTTACGTGTTTTTGATAATCTAATGGCTTGTTGTTAATTAGATTTTTTCTTACTGTAGCGTGATTACGTATTCTGTAAAGTGCTTGACACTCTTTTCTTGTTACTTTTTTGATAGATAAATCATTGGCTTGCATATAATTTTAATAATTATAGCTATTAATGTTTATTATTTCCAAAATAAATTATTAAAAATGATATAATCAAAAGGTATGAATTATAAGTTTTCTTTTTATACTTGTGCTATGTTGGCAATTACCTATTCTTGTAATTGTCGTTGTGTTCATTGTTCTGCTGGCTTATATCAAAAAAAACAAGATATTCTATTGTCCAGTAATGAAATATACTTAATTATTAATCAGTTAAATGAGGTGGGTATAAATACTGTTTATTTTTTTGGTGGTGAGCCTTTGTTGGATAGTAATTTATTTGAATATATTGAATATGCCAAAAAACTTAATATGACTTCGCGGTTTGATACCAACGGTATGCTTCTTAATGAGAAAACTATAAAAAAATTAAAAGAGAGCGGACTTTCTATTATTGGGGTAAGTTTGGATAGCCCTATTGAAGAAAACCATGATAAGTCCAGAGGTAGTCAGGGTCTTTTTCGGAAAAATATTGAAAATATTATTAATTGTAAAAAACATAATCTACCTGTCTATATTACTACCATAGTAACAAAAGAGAATCTTTATAATAAAGAACTATTTTTAATGGCTAAATTGGCCGAGATGCTGGGTGTAAAATTGCGGCTACTCTCTTCTATTCAATGTGGTCTTTGGCAGGACAAGGATGAAATTAAACTTGATTTTGAAGATATTATTAATCTGAAAAAATATTTAAAAAAAGATAAGGTTTATTGGGAACGACCGGATCAGGATTTTCCAGAGAGTTCTTTTGTTTGTAGTTCTTTGGATAGATCAAATATTTATATTTCGGCTTATGGTGATGTTCAGCCCTGTTGTTTTATTCCTATTGCTTTTGGTAATTTACGCAATGAAAAACTAAATACAATTTTAGATAAAATGTTTAATTCAAAATTATATGAGAATTTGAATTATTTTGATTGTCCGGTTAATTCTGTCGATTTTCGTCAAAAGACAGGCCTTGATAAAGAGACTAAAGAATACCCGCGTAAATATTAGTGTATTTTATTAGGAGGGAAGTTATTGTTATTAACATTTTTTATAAAATGCCGAACACTTTATAATAAATTACATTATAACTCAATTAAACTACTGAGATTTTTTAATGGTTATTCTTTCCCCTTTCCTCGTGAATATTTAGTGATATTAACTTATAAATGCAACTTTAATTGTGCGTATTGTATAATAGATCGCTCAATACATAGTTCCTTAGAGTTTACTTTAGAAAAATTTAAATTACTTGAAAAAAACTGTAGACGTTTTTTTAATTTTAGAAAAACAAGATATACCTTAATGGGTGGAGAGCCTACTATTGCTCGGGATTTTTTGCCAATTATTGAATACTTGTCAAAACAACAATATAAAATATCTATTAGAACCAATGGTTTTATTTCAGAAAATACAATTCGCAAAATTGTTGAGATCCCTGGCGTAGATAGAATATTTATTTCTTTACAGGCTAGTGATTATGAGCAAACCATATCAACAATAAAGAAATTTAAAAAATATGGAGTACTTCATCGCATTCATATATATTTAACTTGTACAATTAATTATGTTTTTGAAAATGGTTTTTCTTTAAAGGAAATTGCTAGAAAATTTGAGAACAGTGGTGTTCGTCATATTCGTTTTCAACATTCTATGAGTATTTTTTCATTGCAAGAGAAATATAATCTGGCTTTGTTAAAAAAACAACTAACAGAATTAAAAAAGACTAAATTTAATACAAATGTTTTTGTTTATCCTAATATTGAAATAAAAGATATTGAAAAATATTATCTTGATAAGAATTATCCTAATAGGAAAATTAAGTGTTATAGCCCCTGGGAATTTCCAGTTTTAATTCCTAATGGTGATGTTGTTCCTTGTTTTTGTTCAGATGTGATGGGTAATTTATATGTTAATAATATTAGAGAGATTTGGAATGGTGAAAAATATATTGAGTTTAGAAGGAATATTCAAAAAAAAGGGACGCAGCGGTCAGAATGCGCAAGATGTGTTTTCAGAGAATTTTAAACGCAATTTATTTTTAAAAATCAAAATATTTGCTTAACAAGCCGTAATATCTTCGATCTGCACAACGATTGTTTGAAGCTAACTGACAGCCATTTCTTGCAATGTTTTTTCTTATTTTTCTATAATTTTCTCCATTCCAGATATTTTGTAAGGATTTGTCTTTTATATTTTCTTCGGTTTTTTGAAAACCTTCACAGACAAAAACACTTCCTTGAGGTGTTATAATTGTCGAAAACCAAGGGAAGAGGCAGTTGTTTTTTGTGACGGCAAAATCATCTCTATAGAAGGCAGGGAGGTCTTTTAGTTTAATATTTGGTGAGAAGAGTATTGGGATTTTACATTTAGTTTTTTTTACTAAAGCTATTTCTTCAATAATTTTATTGTTTTTATTATGGTCGGAAACTGTGATTCCTGTATTTTTCATGTGTTGTATTTTTATATGACGACAACCTATATTTTCATATATTTTAATAAATTCATCTATTGATGAATAGTTTTTTTGTATTTCTTCTATTGTGCCGCAAATATATATTTTTATTCTTTTTCTTTTTTTGCGTGATAAATTTTCTTTAGCTATTAAACTGCATAATTGTTTGATATGAAGATGTAGATTTTTTAGGTGTATTGAGAAAATAATTTTATCAAGAGAAGGACAGCTTATTATTTTTTTAAAATATTCTTTTTTTATAATACCGTTTGTTCTCAATGTTACTTTAAAATTAGAAAGTGATAACTGTTGTAGAATTTTGATAAATTCTTTATTTACTGTAGGTTCACCGCCAAATAGATGGATTCTTGGTTTAATGAATTTAAAAAATACTAACTTAGATAAAAATGAGCTGAGCTCTGTTGCTGAGATATCTGTATTGAATTTAGCAGTAGTTTGTTTAAAAACAAAACAATGAGGGCAGTTAAGATTGCAACGTAGGGTAATAACAAAATAAACACCCCAAAAAGGATAGAAATAACTAAATCCATAAAATTTTTGTAAAAAAGTAACTCCTGAAACTATAAAATCTATTAAATGATATTTGATTTTTTGAAAGTATAATTTTATATAAATCATAATTTCTTTAATAAAATTGATTAATATAATCATTAGTCCAATCGGAAATGCTGTAGCATTTTTTATCACAAGTGCCACATTCAAATTTGCAATTTAGTGTCTCTAGGTTTGATCCCCTAAAATTATTTTCTTTATCCATCATCATTTTTATTTGTGTCCCGGATATTTCTTTGACTTCAGGCGTCTCCAGTGTTTCAAGTGAAAAATTTTCATTGTAAATGTAATAATTTAAAAAATTTATATACAAAGCTGGTTCAGATAATCGTTCAATTAACTTAAATCTGGAGACATATTTTTCGATTCTCATTACTATTTCTCTTGGTAGCATTGCAGTAGTAGTATTTTTATAGCGATAACATTCTGGTCCTCTCGGTTGTTTGTATTTTAAATTATGTGTTATTCGATACATCATAGTATCTTTATATTTTTTAGCAGGACAGTCTACCAGACAGCAATGATTTATGATGGCTGTAAGTTCAAATTTTTTACTGTTTTCTTCCAGCCATTCTTTATCTAAAGCTTTTTTATAAGGAATTACTACTCCGGTAAACCTTTCGTCTATAGGCTCATCGGAATTCTGATAAAAAGCTATTGATCTGGATATTTTTATTTGTGATTTTAACTTATCTAAGTCATCCCAATAGTGGCTAATCATAATTTCGCTGATTCCATAATCAATATATTCCTTTATTAAATCTATATTATTATAGACAAATGGCATGGTTAATATTACAGGCTTGTAATTAGAAATTTCTTTAATTAATTTTATCCATTCTTTTTTTGATTTATTATAACCTGGTGATGGTATCCACGAGCTTTCTTTGGTGGCTTTATAAAATGATCTTCCGGAAAGTCCGTCTTCTCCGTGTAAAGGCAGGTAAACACTTTGTATATAATTGTTGTATTTTATGTTTTGAATAACATCAAATACGGAATCTGTTTTTAGCATAGTTAATGGTATTTCAAATCTATTCAACCATAAGTTTTTATTGAGCATATTAGTTTTTCCTATTGTTTTATGCCGAATTCTTTTAATAAATTAAATATTTTTTTATTATGTTTGTAGTATAAGGAAATTTTTTCTGTTTTCCCAAAATTAGGATTAGCTCCTTTTTGTAGAAGGAAACGGATAATATTTATTTTTTTTAATAAAATTGCTGACATTAACGGAGAAAAACCATTTATAGTGAGATGATTAACTATAGCTCCGTGCTTAATTAGTGTTTTTACGGTGGCCTGATTTCTAACCGTTGCCATTCTTAATGCAGTATCATTAAAAATATTTTTCTGATTAACGTTGGCGCCTCTTTCTATTAAATATTCTACAATATCTTTATTTCCGCTATGTGCTGCAAACATTAAAAGAGTAAAATTTAAATAATACAGAAAGTTGACATCAATGTTTTTAGTTAATAGTTTCTTTGTTTGAGTGAGATTTCCATTAAAACAAGCTTTAACCAATAATTCTTGGTTTTTAGTATATTTTTTATTTGGCTCAGTTAGTTTTATTAAGTAATTAAAAACTGAATAATGTTGGTATTTAATGGCATAGCCTACTGCGCCTATACCATTAATGCTTTTGAGTTTTAAATTAGCGTCTTTGGCTAAAAATTTTTTCAGGAGTGAAAGTTCATTGTTTTTAGCCGCATATATTAAGGCTGTTAATCCGAGATTGTTTTGGGCGTTAATATTAACATTTTGTCTTAGTAAATAACTTATTATTTCTTTTTTGTTAAGCTTTGTTGCTAATAGCAAAGGTGTATTTTGATTAATATCTCTTTGTTCAAGAACTGTGTTGTTTGCTTTGATGAGTTGTTGGAGTTCGTTTAATTGATAATTTTTAATATAGGTGAATATGTTTTTCATTTTGATGTCCAAATAAATTTTATTTTTTATTATAGCATTTTTGTCTTAAAAAGAGGTAATATATATGATATGAGCTTACAAATAAAAAGCAATATGAAGGTTATGTTGGCTTTAACTTATGATTGTCCTTGCAATTGCGGGCATTGTGGGGCGGATCTCTATAAAAAAGAAAAAGTTGCGACTTTAGCAAAAGATGAAATACTTGATATTTTAGATCAAATTAGTGCTT
>CAYUXF010000024.1:0-23454 GCA_964448755.1 uncultured bacterium | reverse complement strand
CCACTGTAAAAATGGTACGGCGCAAAATGTGTCATGCTGGCAAAAGGGGCAGTTAAGATCAATTTACCGCCAACTTTTAATATTCTGGAAAACTCCGCAATAGCTTTAATGGGCTCTGGTAAATGTTCAAAAACCTCCACACACATTACCGCATCAAAAGAGCTTTTCTTTACAGGTATCTTAATAATATCAGAAACAATATCAAGTCTAGTCTGGTCCCATTTACCTGTCTGCAAACCAATTTTATCGCCCAATCCATCATATTGAGCAAAATCTTGGGCAATGTAATTTAAATGATCACAGTATTTTTTATATTTTTGTTCGCCGGCACCAGCATCTAATATTTTCATACCGGCCGGCAGCTCTTTCAGCTTTTTTTTTAGCCAGTTTTGCCGGTTTAGAACATTATCTTTACCTATATTTATCATTGCGGAAGGTTTTTATTTTCTTCATCAGCAAAAGGCTTATTAATAACCAGAACTAGCGCTAGGCAAAAATATTCATAAAAAATAACTCTGGTCGCCACTACGCCAAAATTAAAAATCACCTGTCCAAGATAAACGAACAATCCGGAAAAAAGACCGGCCAGTAAATAGTTAGAAGCGGTCATCCCTTCTTTTCTTATTTTATTTAAAATAAAATAGCCAGCCAGAGGCAAAAGCCATAAATAATAAACAATAAAACCCGCTAAGCCTCTAGTAGCTAACATATTAATATAATCATTATGAAGTTTATCCGGCGTAAAATTATGACCACCTTCTAAACGTCCATAATTAGCCAGCCTGTACTTAGGATACAGCTCTTTGATCATCCCCGGCCCCTGGCCAAAAAGAGGAGCATCCTTCCACATTCTAAAACCACTGACCCACATAGAAGTTCTTGCCGTTCCTTTGGCAAAATCTCCCGCATAACTGGTGGCCCTTGTTGCGACATTAAGCTCTGTTTTTTTAAGGTTATTAATATTACCTGCTACGGAAGCACTTAACGAATCTCGGGCGGAAATAGCCATCGTTGCCACCATCATGATCAATAAAAAAGATTTAATTTTTCTAGCAGCTTCATTGTCATCTTTAAGTTTATAAATTAGTATAACAATAAGAAAAATATTGATTAACAACCTGACAATACTGACAGTTAAAAACTGCATTAAACCGCCAAAAACAACAAAGGATAAAAAAAGCAGATATTCTTTTCTTCTCTCTTTATCAAATAAAACAAACAAAAAACAAAAAACAGCAAGAGCAATGATCGGCAGCCATAAAATAGGTTTGGCCTGCTGTACTTTAAAAACCTCAATTGCGTTAAATAATAAAATTGCCGCCATCATAAAGATAAAATCTTTTAAAACATATTTAGACTCTTTCAGGTAAATAAAATATAAGATCAAAGAGATAGCCATGGAAGCGCCTATCCAGCAGGCACGTCCAAAAGAGAGAAAGCCTGAAACATAATAAATAAGAAAAGAAGAGATCAATAAAAGGTACATATACAGAACATATCTATTAGTTATAAAAAAATCTTTAATTTTAGAAACTTTCTTTAACTGCAAAGAATTAAAGTTATATTTTTTAATAAAATAAAAAATAAAGCCGATCAAAAGCGGCAGATGCATCATGATATAAGGCGCATAGTGAACAGGATTATTAATACAGCCAAAAACCCTGGCAGTAGGGTCAACCGACCAGTTCATAAAATCTATTCCATTAGCCTGAAAGATACCGTAAATAGCAGAAAGTGTCGCGCCGATCAGTAGCGAACCAAGCAACCAGAAAAAAGTTTTACGGTCTTTTACAAAATTAATGTAATAAAAAATAAAAACTATATAGTTCAGCTCCGTAAGAATACCTTCCCAACGGTCATAAGCGCCAAGAATGGCAATATATTTATTAGTAGAAAGTATTACCGAAACAATATTTACCAAAACAAAAGCCAATAAAGGCCAATTCAGAGCGGTTTTAACAAAAGTAATTCTTTCTTTTGTAATAACCGCCTTTAATAAAAAAACAGCTGTTATCCAAATTAACGCCAACCTTAAATTTAACAACTTACTCACTTCAAAAACAGAACGTGTTAGAGATGTGAAAATTATCGGCGTGCCGGTGGCAACAGAGAGAAACGCTATGCCGTTCAATTTATTCCAGATCTCCACACCGGAAAAGAACCAGTAAAAGCCATTGATCATCATCACCAGCGATATGACCAGCTGTAAAATATCCAAACCCATGGAATAACGATATTCTTCTATTGTTAATGATGTTCCAAAGATCAATAACAATATATTAACAATGAAAAAAAATAAACCGGCATATTTTTCCGTTTTATTTTCTAGCTTAGTATAAGACCAACAAAACCAAAGCGCTACAAAATTGATCAAAACAAAAATAAATGGAACCATAATATTTACACCCTTCCCCTTTTTAACATTCGATCCATAACCTTTTAGATTTTAACATAAATCCAAATTTACTTAAAAATATTGCCTTAATTTCAAAACTCTTTTCATTATTATCGTATAAAATCTGGGCTTCAAAAAATTTAACTGCCAGGCTTTTTTATTTTCCAGATAATTTATGATCAAATTTTTAATATTCTTGTTACTGACACCGCCCAGTCGCATTTTTACAAATGTCAGCGGAATATAACAGGTAGAAACGCCATAACGCAGTAAAAACCTCAGCATGATCTCATAATCAGCAGCCAGCGGCAGAGATAAATTAAATAAACCGTATTTTATATATATATCTTTTTTAACAAAAAAAGTTGGATGCGGCGGCATCCAGCCCGCATAAAAGCGTTTTTTATTAAATTTTCCTGAACACCAATATCTCACTATCTTATTAGTATCGTTTTTTTTGACATAGACCAGATCACCATACAATGTATCTATTTTTTTAGACAAAAAAACATCTTTAACTTTTTTAATAATATCTTTACTGGCATAGAGATCATCAGAATTGAGTATTCCAACAACATCACCCTGCGCTAAAGAGATCCCTTTATTCATAGCATCGTATAAACCGCTGTCTTTTTCAGAGATAACTTTTAATTTTATTTTTTTATCGGCATATTTTTTTTTATAAGAATTTACTACTTTAACCGTCGGATCTTTTGACAAACCATCAACAACAATATGCTCATAAATATTACTGCTCTGCGCTAAAACAGAATTCAGACAATCCTTAATAGTCTCGGCAGAATTATATGTAACTGTAATAACACTAATCTTCATATAAAACCTCCATTATTTTATTGAGGTTATTTAGAGAATAATTATTCTCTACTTCTTTGCCGGCAGCGCCGCCTATTTTTTTAAGCAGAGAGCGATCACTATCTATCTTTTTTATACGACGCAAATACTCAGAGATATTATTGTTTTTAACCAAAAAACCTGTTACGCCGTTTTTGATAATATCTGGAACACCGCCGATACTATTGGCCAATACAGTTACACCGGAACTCATCGCCTCCAGAATAACCAGCGGTTGACCCTCTTTCAGCCTAGAAGGGAAAATTAAAATATCATATTTTTGCAAAACAGCTGTTTTATTTTTAGTTAACTCTTTTAAATAGGCAGTATTAGGCAGCGCAGCGATCATCTTTTTAAATTTATTTTTATCAGCAACTGAAAAATATCCGTAAATATCAAACTCCCAGTTCTTTTTATTTTTAAATGCCGCATCAGCTAAAGAAAGAAAAGAAAAAATACCTTTTTCCTCAACAACATGGGAAAGATATAATATCTTCAGAGAGTCGTTTTTATTTATTTTTTTTCGTCTATAATCTATCTTGCGAATATAGTTATTAATAACTATTATTTTTTCTGCCGGACAAATCTTTAAAAACTGCCTTTTAGAAAAATCTGACAAGACAATTATTTTATTTATTTTATTTATTGCTTTTTTAACACGCAATCTATGCCGTTTTGCAAGAGCTGTATAATATTCCTCAAAACTGCCGCCATGGACATGCGCCACTACCCGTTTGTTAAAAAACTTAGCAATATTAATAAAATAAATATCTTTTAATCCACCCCAAAAAGAGCGCTTGAGCGAAATATAGACAACATCTATCCGCCAAAGCAAACCAAAAAATTTCAACATTAAAAAAATATCTTGCAGGGCGTTAAATAAACGAAAACCCTTAAAATAATTAAGTTGTGAATGATTGGTATTTAACAATATTTTATTTTCAAGGGAATTTGCTACATCCGCTATCGCCAGTGCCTCGCCATGTGCCGGCGGCGGCAGCGGACCAATTATTAAGATCTTCTTTTCTCTATTATTTTTCATTCACAATACTCTCTATTATTTCATTTAAATATTCAATACTATTTATCACATTACCAGTGGAGTTTTTTATTATATTTCTATTTATTGAGCCGTGTATTCTTATCTTTTTTTTATTTTTAATATAATAATTAATGCCCGCTTTTATAGAAGCGCTTTCCAAGCCGCAAATATAGCCGTTTTTTAAATTAACAATATAATCCTTAACAGCACCTACATTTTTAGTACCAATAACGGGCAGGCCTGCTGCCATTGCCTCATTAATAACCAGCGCCCAGCCGTCGTGACGGGAAGGAAATAAAAAAATATCATTTTTTGCATAAAAACCAGGCAACTTTTCCGGCTGAACAAAACCATGAAATTTTATTCTTTTATCTGCGCGTTGATGTTGTTCAACTAATCCAGACAAAGAGCCGCCGCCCACAATATTCAACTCAATATCATCATCTTTTATTGCAGTAAACGCCTCGAGCATGGCCTTAATATTCTTTCGTTCAATTAACTGACCGCTATATAAAAAGCTGATCTTCTTACCGACAGCTTTTCTTTTAATAGAAAAATATTTTTCCAGAGACATACTATAAGGAAAGTTAAATGTTCTTTTATTAAATTTCTTATAATAATTTTCTGCGTCTTTCCCTATAGCCAGAACAATATCAGCAAAAGACAGCACAAACCTAATATGGATTTGCTTAATAAATTTTCTCAAACCACCCACAACAAACGGCCGCTCTAACCAAAAAATAACCGGACATTTCTTTAATTTAGCCAGAAATAAAGCAAAAAAAGTCAATGGCAGTTTATAACCGCCGATCATCAGTACCTGCGGTGAAAGATCATTGAAGATCGTATAAAATTTTTTATAAGAAAAAATACTTTGCCTAAAACCCAGTATTTTTATTTCATTATTTTCTTTGAGCTTCTGCCATTGAAAATTATTTTTTTCTCCTGGCCAAAGAAAAAGAGAACAAAATTTAAAATATTTTTGCGCAGCCTTATTAAAATTACACTGATAAGGTGTTGGAATATTAGATAAAAACAAAACCTTTGTTTTCAAGTAACGCTCCTATTTTTTAAACCAAAAACAGCCGCAGCCAAAATTCTGCCTGTTTAAAATTTTTTGCGCAGGCTCCTTAATTATGCCACCGTCATATTCATTATCAGAAATAAGGCTAAATTCTTTTAATTTCAATCCATTTTCTTTGAACATTGCCACAACTAACTCTTTAGTGTAAATTCTGTGCGCGTTAAATTCTATTTTAGCCTGAGCAGCTACCGGAACTACAAACAAAAGATCACCACCTACATTTAAAACACGGGCAAGTTCTTTGACGGCCTTAATATCACCATCGTAATCCAAGAGATCGCCATAACGCCCCAGTCCAATATGTTCAACCACATGCATACAAGAAAGAGATTTCACAGAACCATCTTTAAACGGCAGCCTGAGAAGGTCAGCGCGTTTAGAAGTTAAGCCATCTAATTTAAGTAATGCCGGACGATAATCATAAAAATCAACTGGCGAGAGCATTGTTGAAAAATAAAGCGTGGAAGATATATCCACATGTTTTTTAGGTTTTATCTTTAGTATTTTCCGCAAGGCCCAAGCCGGATGATAAATATAATGCCGGTCAAAACCGGTATTTTTAGTAGCATCAGCATAACAGGGGTAACTATCTTGCCGGCGTAAAACAAATCTTTGCCGAGAAATTTTTTTCATAAAAATATTAAAATCACGTTCAAATTTATTATTAATTACGGTGTTTTTTGCCCGCGCCGCTTTTTTGTTAAAAGAAAAAAAACAAAAATAAAAAAACTTAAAATACTTTTTTATAATTTTCTTCACTTATTTCCCCCTTAAACATAAAAAAACCTGATATAGTCTTATGAGGTTAATAAAGATCGTGCCACCGGCAAAGGCAATAGCACCGCCAATTAAACCATACAAAGGTATCAAAATAAGCGAAGCTACTGCCAGAAAAAACAAAAATAAGATCTGCGTAATAGTGTTATAGTGCGGCTTGCCGACTGCATTAATAACATTAATACCCGCGCCAATACTGGTATTAAAAATTTGCGCAAAGGTCATGATCAAAAGAGGCCATTTGGCCTGCAAATAAAAATCACCAAAAATTGCTAACAGAAAATCCGCAAACAAAAATAATCCAATAAAAAAAACTCCTGAAATAAAAAACAAAAACAATATTATTCTTTTAACCAGTGCTTTGATCGAGACATAATCTTTATTGCCGTATAACTTAGCCAATAACGGACCAGAAATATTGTCATTAGCCTGTAAAAAGAAATTCGGCAGCATGCTGACCCGCGTGGCAATACCGTAAAGTGCTATCTCTTTAGCGCCTAAAAACATTGCAATGATCATGGTATTTATTTCCAATACATATTTACCAAAGATTCCGGTCAAAGAACTGAGGCCGGAAAAAAGCAATATTCTGCTTTTATCCTCGGTTATTTTTATTTTCTTATCAAAAACAAAAGGTAGTTTTTGTTTAATAACTATAAAAGAATAAACCATGATCAGAAAGTTTATTATGGCAAAAGAAACTGCCAATAAATAAAGCAGATCAAAATATTTTTTAAAAATAATCAGTGCCAACAAAGAAAAAAAAGCGACCGCCAATTGAAAAAGATGCCCATAATAAATAAAAAAACGGCTGCGCAGCATTGAGGCATTTATAAGATAAATGATCTGAAAACAAAGAGCCAGTGATAATATCCGCACCAAATCAATTAAACAATCGGTGCTGTTTTTAATATCACTATTAAAAGCAGCAAAAAAATCGACTATCAGACCAGAAAAACAAAAGATCACAACTAAAAAAACAAAGCAAAAAATTAACGAATAAAATAAAACTTTAAAATAGATCTTCTTTAAGCGGCCCTCTTTATTAAAAATAGCGGCATAACGCTGAATACCGCTATTAAAACCATAAGAAAAAACCGTAAACGTTGTAACAATACTTGTCGCCAGCATATAAAGACCAAGATCGGCCGGCAAAATATATCTGGTTTTAAGAGCCAGAAATACCAAATAGAGCAAATTAGTTAAAACAATAATAAAGAGCGTAATGCCGCTGCCTTTAATAATACTTTTAGTATATTTACTTGAAAAAAAACGTTTAAGTAATTTATAAACAAAACCAGTCAACACTTTAATAAAATCCCCCAACAGTGCTGATATTATACAATAAAAAAGCCCTAATCTCCCAGTTTATTTATCTCTTGTAAGAGCTGATCTTTACCTGCACCGGTCACTGCCGAAATTTCAAAAATATTCTTTTTTTTCAATTCTTTTTTTATTTTCTTTATATACTCAGCACTTTCCGGCACATCTATTTTATTTAAAACTATTATTTGTTTCTTGGCCGCCAGTTTAGCACTGTAAAGTTTCAATTCCTGCATAATCACCTCATAATTAACTAAAGGATCACCAGAAAAACCGGAAACATCAATAATATGCATTAAATATTTAGTTCTTTCCACATGGCGTAAAAAATCATCACCCAAGCCGACCCCTTGCGAAGCACCTTCTATTAAACCGGGGATATCGGCAATAACAAATTCTTTATCATATATTTTTAATACACCCAGATTAGGCGCCAATGTTGTAAACGGGTAAGCGGCTATTTTAGGGTTAGCTCTGGTCAAAGCCTTTAAAAGTGTCGATTTTCCGGCATTTGGCATGCCCACCAAACCGATATCGGCAATTAGTTTTAATTCCAAATTGATCTCAAATTCTTCGCCGGGTAAACCTTTTTGAGCATAAGTAGGCGACTGTTTGCGCGCAGTAGCAAAGTGAACATTTCCTTTGCCGCCAAGCCCGCCGCGTGCCAACAAAATAGCCTTATCCGGCTCAACAATATCATACAGAAGTTCCTCGGTCTGAGAATTAATAACCAGTGTACCGCAGGGCACCTCAATATAAAGATCCTCACCATCCCTGCCAAACTGACACTTCCCTTTACCGGGCTCACCGTTTTGCGCATAAAATTTACGCTGATGTCTAAAAAAAGCCAGTGAGTTTAATTTTTTTCTGCCGACAATATAAACATTGCCGCCCTTGCCGCCGTCCCCGCCGTCAGGTCCGCCCATCGGCCTAAATTTTTCGCGCAGAAAACTAGAACAGCCGGCGCCGCCTTTGCCAGATTTAACATAAATATGAGCTCTATCTGTAAACATTTTATTCTTTCATTTTATCAGTTTTATAAAAAAACAGCTCTATAACTAAATATCTCCGCCGGCGGCGGAGATATTTATAAGTTGTTATTACTCACTTAAACTCAGAAAAGTTTTTAGGTAAAATAAATTATTCAGCGTAAACAGAGATCTGCTGTTTAACCCTGTTAACTCTTTCGAACTTAACAACACCGTCTATTTTAGAAAAAATATTGTGATCTCTTGAAAGACCGACATTTTTACCAGGCATATAGATAGTGCCGCGCTGACGAACAATAATATTGCCAGCCTTAACTTTCTGACCGCCGTATATTTTCATCCCTAAGTATTTAGGGTTACTGTCTCTACCGTTCTTTGTCGATCCTTTTCCTGTTTTATGAGCCATTGAAAATCTCCTTAAAAATAATTAATTTATTTTTTAATTTTCTCTATCTTAACTAATGTATAGATCTGTCTGTGACCTTTTTTTCTCTTATAACCGGTTTTTTGCTTGTATTTATAAACCAGTACCTTTTGATCTTTAAGCTCTTCTACCACTTTACCGGCAACCGAAGCGCCAGTTACATAAGGCTCGCCAATAGCGACATCGGCACCATCAGCTACTAATAAAACTTTATCAAAAAGAACATCGGCATCTTTTTCCAGCGCCAAGCGCTCTACTGGAACAATTTCCCCTTCGGCAACTTTATATTGTTTACTTCCTGTTTCTATTACTGCGTACATTTCATTCTCCATTTATTAATAATTAATTATTATATAAGCACAAAAGAACAAGGATTTTACTTGCTTTAAAAACTCTTGTCAATCACGATTTTTCAGCTATTTTAAAGCCACAAAACAAGCTAAAGACGTTTAAATCTCTGATCCAGCTCTTTTCTGGAAAACACTGAAACAGTAGGACGGCCATGCGGACAAGTCTGCCAACCTGGGGTAGCAAACAGCGTTTTTATCAGCTGCTCCTGCTCTTTTATATCAAGAAGATCTCCGGCTTTAATAGCCGCCTTACAGGCTAAAACAGCAAATAACTTCTCTTGCGGCGCCGACAACAAGAGCTCGCTATTATTGTTATCACTAAGCGCCTCCAATAATTCCTTAAAGATGATCTGCGAAGCTTTTCTTTGAAAAGTAAGAACAGGGACCGACTTTAAACTGACATTATCGCCATTTATTTCCCAGGCAAAACCAACTTTTTTAAACAGCTCATTATTCTCATTTAAAACAGCCAACAATAACTGTCCAGGCTCGATCTTTTCAGGTAAAAGAAGGTCCTGAACAACTTTCTGTCCGCCGTATATAACTGAGATCTCCTCATACAATATGCGCTCATGCGCGGCATGCTGATCAACGAGTAGAAGCTCGTCGCCGTCAGCCAGCACAATATAGGTTCTGTAAACCTGCCCCATAATTTGCAGAGAAGAAAACCGATCAGAAAAAGATATCTCTTTTTGTTCAAAAGAAAGCTCTCGAACTGTTCCATTATCATTTTCTATCTTTTTTTCTTCGCCAGCAAACGGCTTTGAGAAAGCCTGAGAAATATTATGAATAGATTCAATGATCCGCTCGCCTCTAGGCGTAAATTCCAGCCCCGCATTGATCGGCGGCACATAGTTTTTTTTAAGCTCCGGCACAGCCATAGTAAGGCTTGAAAAATCATTGGCTTTAAAATAATCCTGCCGGCGATAAGTATTGGCAATAGCGGAACGGATCACGTCAAAAACCTTACCCCCCTCGGCAAAACGGACCTCTCTTTTTGCCGGGTGGACATTGACATCTACCAGCGCATAATCGACATCAATAAACAGCACAAGATACGGATAGCGCCCTTTGGCCACAATATCAGAGACCGCTGTATCGACAGCTTTATTAATTAACGGCGAAAAAATACTGCGGTTATTCACAAAAAATATCTGATTATTTCTTGAGGAGGCGGTTTTAGCGGGATCGGAAATATAACCGCTAACAGAGATATCCTCCAACTCCAGATCGATCTTAATTAAATTTTTAGCCACTTCACGGCCGAAGATCTCCGCCATGGCGTTCTTTAAAGAGAGTTCAGGAGAGAGGACCATCCCCTGCGTCTGCAGAACAACTTTACCGTTATTAATATATGTATAACTGACATCGGGACGCGAAAGCATCAAACGGCTCAAGTAATTCTGGATCTGCCCCGCCTCAACATTGTCGGACTTTAAAAACTTTAAACGGGCCGGGATATTATAAAAAAGATCACGGACCTCTATAGCTGTGCCGGCGGCAAAAGCGCATTTTTCAAGAGCAGCAATATCACTTCCCACCATCGTCATTTTATAACCGTGCGCCTCAGTGCTCTCTGTGTGTTTTGATATTATTGTCATTTTAGAAACAGAGGCAATAGATGGAAGCGCCTCACCGCGAAACCCGAGTGTTGATATTTTAAATAGATCTTCGTTAGTTCTTATCTTACTGGTGGCATGGCGTTTAATAGCCATCGGCAGATCATCGGCACTCATTCCCCTGCCATTATCAGCAATTTTAATTAATTTTTTACCGCCCTCTTCTATCTCGATAATAATTTCACCAGCACCGGCATCAAGAGAATTTTCTACCAGCTCTTTTACTACCGAAACAGGGCGTTCAATTACTTCACCCGCGGCAATCTGATCGATTAAATTATTGTCCAGAAGCTGAATGACCGATGACATAAAATTATCTTAACACAAAACACCTAAAAAAAAGAGGAGCTCTGTGCTCCTCTTTTTTAGAAAACTAAAAGATCAATTTACCAAATTTTATATCTGTAACCGACCTCTCCGTTATAAATAGTTTTTTTGTCTTTATTATCAATATCACCATAATTTATATCCATACCTGTATTAACAAAAAGAGAACCATTATTATCAAATTTTCTACCTATTTCTGCTTTTAATCCACTGGTATAATATTTACTGATCTTATCAATAATCTTATATTTACGAAAATTATGTTCACCACGCAAACCAAGAACCCATTTACCTAAAAATAATTTTGCAAATATTGTTCCACCAACACCATAATTTTTATAAATATTAACATCTTCCTCATAAGTTTTCTCACCATTCTTGGCACCATCATAACCACCATTTATCGAAAAACCAGCTGACCAATCTTTTGTTTTATGCTGAAAAGCAACTCCGCCAACCACAGTACTATTAACATATGTAATATCTTCTTCGTCAGGATCTTTTACTTCACCAGCATACATATCTGCCCAAAAAGAAAGAAAATTATTTTTATCTATAGAGAATAAACCACGGGCATAGCTGCCAAACATATAGTTATCTCCGCCCAAGCTAGCGGCATTGTCAATTGCCGGATTCTCACTATAAGAAAAACCTATCGCCAAATTTTTAATGCCAGGGATATTAATATCAACAGCAGCCCCTAAAACAGAATCATTGCCACCAGGAAAACCACCTGTACCACTAAAAACCAAAGAATTAATTACATTTTCATCACCATAGCGATAGTAAACATCATTGTGAATATCCAACCCATTATTATTAAGGTTTGTTGTAATACCCAGCATACCTGCTTTAATACCAAAAATATCATTAAAAAGACCTATTTGAAAACTACCGTCAACACCGGCCACTGGTTTATTGTCTATAATATCTTTTTGATCGACTTGATTTCTGGTCGGCCCAGGGGCAGCTACAGAATAATTAATAAACAGTTTCATTTTTTCCAGATAATCCCCTTTTAAATGAGGATTAAGCTCAAAATGACCACCGGATAAAAGCTTAAAACCGTAATCTTTTTCAAAAATATCCTTTTCATAAACTCCTTTTGCTTCAAAATAGGAATTCTCAATATAATCCTGTATTTTTTTATCTTTTGTCTCTTTTTCTTTACCAGGAACAGACTCTTCATCAGTACCTTTATATGTATTTGTATTTGCCACATACAAATTATTATTTAAAAAGGGATTATTATAAAAACCAGCATAGCCACCTATATCATTACGTATCATATTAAACCTCCATTTATTTAAACAATTTATTGTTCAAGTAAAATTATATCGTAAGGAGTTTTCAAAAGTTGCAGCCTATATTCTGCGCCAGGCGGTCATAACCGGATCAAAATTATTATCTTTGAGCATTTGCTTTATTTCCAACAGCGAGCGCTCGTCGCTGATCTCAAACTGCCCGGTACCGGCATCATCAACAGCATAGCCGCCGACCGTTGTCAGCGAACCGCCCGAAAGCCTGGTTATACCGAGCGGCAGAACTCTGTCGCGAAACGCGGCACTCTCTCTGGTCGAAAGATTAATATCCACTCGCGGGAACAAAATACGCGCCGCGCAGATTATTTTGACCATATCCAGGTCGCTCACCGCCTCATGCGGATAACTCCAATCGGTCAATTTGCGAATTCTAGGAAAAGAGAGGCTGTATTCCACGCCAGGATATTCAGTTAATAGATACTCCAGATGCTCGAACAAAGAACGGACATCCTCACGCCAATCGGCCAGCCCTAATAAAGCACCAATAGAAATATGCCTGATACCCGCGCTAGCTATTCTCTCTGGTGTACCATAACGCCAATCATAATCTCTCTTTCTCCCGGCCGGATGAACATCGGCATAGATCTTTCTATTATATGTCTCCTGATAAACTGTCACACCGTCCACTCCGGCAGCAGCCAGTTCGCGGTACTCATCCTCGCTCATAGGAAAAACTTCCAGTGAAAGATCGGGAAAATATTTTTTGGCGATCAAAACAGCCTGTTTAATATAAGCTACTGTTGAAACATTGGGAGCCTCGCCGGTCAGCAGCAGAACACTCTGCACACCACTTTTGGCCAGCGCCGCGCATTCCTGTTCTATTTCATCGCAAGTGAGTTTTTTTCTGCTGATCTTTTCATGACAATTGAACCCGCAATAAAGACAACGGTTCTCACAATAATTAGAAATATAAAGCGGAGCATAAAGAGAAACAGCTCTGCCGAAATACTGCCTGGTCAATTTTTCCGCCTGAACAGCCAGCTCTTCCAGTTCTTGTTTATCAGTAATAGTCAGTATCTTTTGCAGTAATTTATTGTTCATACAAAAAACCTGTCAGCGGCGAAGAGGCTCTGGCCTCTTGAGACACATCTGCCGCACAGGCCAGATAAGCCAGGCGCCCGGCTTGAACAGCCTGACTAAAAGCTGTCGCCATTTTTACCGGCTCAGCAGAGAGAGCGACCGCCGTATTGACCAGTACCGCATCAGCCCCCATCTCCATAGCGGCAGAAGCCTGCGAAGGAAGACCGATACCGGCATCAACAATTATCGGCACCTCATTTATTTCATTGATCAAAACCTCGATCAAAACTTTAGTTTGAATACCCTTATTCGTGCCGATCAACGAACCGAGCGGCATCACCGCCGCGGCACCGGCCTTGACCAGCTCTTTGGCAGCATAAAGATCAGGGCTCATATACGGCAGAACAGTGAACCCTTCTGCTGCTAGAATTTCTGTCGCTTTAATTGTTTCATAATTATCAGGCAATAAATATTTTGAATCATTAATGACCTCTATTTTGACCCATTTGCCGTAACCGGCTGAAGCAGCCAGGCGGGCCAAGCGAACCGCTTCATCGGCATTGCGGGCACCGGAGGTATTCGTCATTAAAATAACATCTTTGGGAATATAAGAAATAATATTATCTTCGTTCTCTTCCAGGTCGATCCGGCGCATCGCCACAGTTACGACCTCAATGCCGTTAGCCTCAATAGCTTGTTTAAGATCGCCTTTTTTACCGAACTTGCCTGTCCCCAGAAAAAAACGGTTTTTCAGCTCTTTATTGCCTATTTTTAAGATATCATCTTTAGCTTTCATGGCACAAATCTATTATAAATTAAGATTCCATGCAAGTTTTCTTTCTATTTTGACGATAAGATGGTATAAAATCGCCCAAAACAGGGCATACTATTTTTAACAAAATAATTTGAGGTAAATTAATGAGTATAAATCTTAATAGTGATCTAGGAAAACAACAATTAGAAAAGCTTTATGCAACTATAAAAGAGATGAACGGAAATTTGGGAAAAACAAAAGAAAATCTCAAAAAATTCGAAGAAAATCCAACTATGGAAAATTTATCTATTGCACTCAATGAAAATAATGACAGAGTAAACATAAAAGTATAATTTAGCCGCCGCCGACAAAAGTCACCAGCTCTATTTTATCGCCGCTTCTGAGCTGATATTCACACCATTGCTCGCGCGTAATAACTTCACCATTAAGTTCAATGACCAGTGTCTGTAAATTTTTATTATAGCCGTTAACTAGCTCCAATAAAGTTAGCTGTTCACCAACCTCTTTAACTTGACCATTTACAGTTAATTTCACTATATCGCTCCCGGTTAAAATTATTAGCCCTCCCCCGCAAGCGGGGAGATGGCATGAGTATTAACGAATGCCAGCGGGGGAGATATTCTCCAAAAACTTTTTCGTTTCACCGGCTGCTCTCACAATACCGATCGTTTTGGCGCCGGCAGTTAAAACATCATCTAAATTATCTAGATCTATACCACCTATAGAAACAAATGGTATATTTATTTTGGCAGCAGCTTCGCGCAAATATTCCAGGCCGACAGCTTGGCGCCCCGGTTTGGTCGGCGTCTCATAGATAGGACCAACAGAGATATAATTGGCGCCATCGCTCTGCGCTTTTAAACCCTGTTCAATATTGTGTGTTGTTTTCCCAATAATGAAATCAGTGCCAACTATCTTACGCACTTCAGCTACACTTAGATCATCTTGCCCGACATGCACACCATCGGCACCTACTTTTAAAGCCAGCTCAGGATAATCGTTCAAAATAAAAACAGCCTCTTTATCTTTAAGAAACTCTATAATTTGTAACGCGTTCTGTTCGATCTTCTGCAGATCTTCGGTTTTATCACGCAGTTGCACAATAGCGGCACCATCCATAACAGCCTGTTTTAAAACTTCTATATTATCTGAAACAACATAAACGTCTCTCTCGAACGGCAATTTCAAGATCAGCTTTTTATAAATAATTTTTTCCAGATCATACGCCTTATAACGCAGATCTTTTATCTGATCGCTATCGGCAATAAATTCCTCTAAGACACGCAGTGCTTCCTGCAGGCGTTTAAAATTAGCCAGCAAGACCTGTTTGGTATTTTTTCTATTGGGCACAGAACGGTCACGCGCCACATCGGTTTCCGATCCACGCGCAGCAAGCAATCTTCTATCGGCAACATCCATAGCCGCAGTTAACCCATTGCGCAAACTTTTGATCTCTGCAGTCAAAAACTCTTCATCTAAAATAAAGCGACAGATATCCTCAATAACACGCCAGGCCTCTTTGGCGCGGTTAAAATTAGCATCAATTATTCTGTAAATATCACTCATCAGAAAACGATTATATGCTAGAAAACAAAAAGAGTCTAAACTCCGCTACTTTTATTTAACACTTCTGGCCGCGACCAGATCAACATTCAAACCGCAGAAATTTTCAATAACAACATCATTGATCTTTATTCTCTTTGAAATCCTGATCTTCTTGATCTCAGCCATGGCATTCAAAAGCTCTTTTTTAGGGATAGGTTTATCGGTCTTTACCGGCACCATCTTAACAGAAAGACCGTCTGCCGCTACACTCGATGTCAGTATCCGCCGGGGATCCTCTATCTCCTGTCTGGCATACTCCAGCCCTTTGGGGCATTTATTGCCGGTCAATTTTATCAGATAACCACCGTCGATATCAGCTTTCAGCTGACACCCCTGCGGGCATTGAATACATGTCATATTCTTTATCATCTCGAACCTTTCACTGCCTGGCCGGCTAAAAATTTTGCTGCCGATAGGCCGGCCTTCTCACTGTCAAAAGTCACTTTATCGACCAGATCATAAACTTTATACGCATTACCGCAGACTAAAATATTTTCCGCCGATGTTTTATTGAGCTCACACGAAACAGGCGCGTTGCTTTTTTGATCTATCGCTACGCCAGCCATCTCTATCAATTCATTTTCCGGGATCAATCCCACAGAGAGAAGAACCGTATCACAGGTTATCTCAAATTGAGTGCCGGGCAGTTCTTGATAACTATCATCAATCTGCACGACCTCTACTTTCTCCACACGGTTTTTGCCGATTATTTTTTTTACCTTATGCCGAAAATAGATCGGTATCTCAAAATCTTCCAGGCACTGCACCACATTGCGGATCAAACCGCTGGTCTTATTCTCGATCTCCAGAACAGCTTTTACTTTAGCCCCCTCCAGAGTAAAGCGCCGCGCCATGATCAGACCGATATCACCGGAACCGATAACTACAACTTCTCTGCCCGGCAGCAGCCCCTCAATATTTATCAGTTTTTGCGCCAAACCGGCGGTAAAAACTCCGGCAGGCCTGGTACCTGGGATATTGATCATCTCACGCGTCCGTTCACGGCAGCCGGTAGCCATTATTAAAAATTGAGCCCGAACCTGTTCTAATTTACCAGGCTTAAGATATGTCAAAACTTTTTCAGCCGTTAGATCTACAACAAAAGAGCGCAGGCTGATCTCTATTTGAGGATATTTTTTCAGCTCTACAATAAATCGTTCGGCATACTCCGGACCGGTCAGTTCCTCTTTAAAATACTGCAGCCCAAAACCATTGTGAATACACTGATTGAGAATACCGCCCAAAAACTGATCGCGCTCAAGCAAAAGAATATCTTGGACGCCGTTCTTTGCCGCAGCAAGCGCTGCCGCCATTCCGGCCGGCCCGCCGCCGACAATAACCAATTCACGTTTTTTCACTAACTCACTCCTTCAGCTCAATAACATTTCCTCAATAATTCTATAACCGCTTTCCTACCCTCTCCCCCTCTCCAAAACTGGAGAGGGGGAGAGGGTGCCCCGAGTTTATCGAGGGGCGGGTGAGGAGGTGAGGCGATCCCCTAAGACAATCTCAGAACCTTTGCCTCTTTTGGTAACCTCGGTAAGAGGAATACCTAGTTCTTCGGCTAAAATATTCATAATTCTTGTTGTGCAAAAACCGCCATGACAGCGCCCAGCCTGAGCACGCGTCCTGAACTTAATACCATCCAGAGTTCTCGCCCCTCTGCGAATAGCCTCACGGACCTCTTGGGCCGAGATCATCTCACAGCGGCAGACAATATCGCCATAACTTTTATCTCTTTTCAAAAGCTGTTTGATCTTATTAAAAGAAAAATTAAAAAGATGGATCGTTTTAGGACGATGTTTTTTAAAATTTTTCTTTTTAACAAGCGTCAGTCCATTTTTTTTAAGAAGTTTACCAACATAAACAGCTATAGCCGGCGCCGCCGTCAGGCCTGGCGATTGGATCCCGGCAACATTAATAAAACCGGGGACACTCTCTTCATGTCTGATAATAAAATCCTTACCGGCGGCGGGCCGCAACCCGGCAAAATAGGCAATAATATCCTTTCTGTTTATACAGGGGACTAGTTTCTGCACACTGCTCAAAACTGCCATCAACCCTGCTTCGGTAGTGGCAAGATCGCTTTTATCTTCAGTATCTACAGCTGTCGGACCGATCATCGGATTACCATCAGAAGTTTTAATGACCAGTACACCTTTAGATGTCGGCGTCGGCAGCGGGAAAAGAACATGCTTGGTAATATCTTTCAATTTCATATCAAGCAGATATTCCTCACCCTTACGCGGTGTTATTTTTATATCGGTGATCCCGACCAGCCGCGCGACCTCATCGGCAAATAATCCGGCAGCATTAATTACATACTTTGCATAAAAAAAATCTTTACTGGTAGTTAATTCAAATAATTTCCGGTTATTAACAATATTTATTACTTTTGTCTCGGTAAATATTTTCACACCGTTAGCCGCGGCATTTTCCGCCAGATCATATGTCAAACGATAAGGGCTAATTATCCCCGCTGTCGGCGCGTACAAAGCGGCACAGGCAGCGCGGTTTAAATTAGGCTCGTTCTCTTTCAGCCATCGTTTACCCACGAGCTGCAGTCCGGGCACGCCGAGCGCTTTACCCTCTTTTTTCAATCTTTTCAGTTCAGAAAGCTCCGTCTTATCAAAAGCAACTATCAGCTCGCCGACCTCTTCAAAATGAACGCCAAGTTCGCGGGCAATTTTTCGCATTAAGCGGTTTCCCTCGACACAAAGCTGCCCTTTAAGTGAATCTGGCGGATTCTGCGTACCGGGATGGACTATCCCGCTGTTCGATTTAGAAACACCGAACGCCAGCTCACACTCTTTTTCCAGCAAGGCTATTTTCAATTTATAACGCGAAAGCTCACGGGCAATAGCACTGCCGGTCACACCGCCGCCAATAATTATTACATCGTAAATATTTTTATTGGTCATAATAAGATAAACCCATTGCTTTTTGTACAGCCTGCTGCCAGCCTTTATAAAATAAGGCAGCTTTATTTTTACTCATTTGTGGCAAAAATTTCTTATCTAACAGCCAGCATTTTTTGATCTCCGACGTGCTTTGCCAATAGCCAAGCGCTAAACCAGCCAAATAAGCAGCACCTAAAGAAGTAGTTTCTATGATCTGTGGCCGAACAACATTAATCCCCAAGAGATCGGCCTGGAACTGACACAAAAAACTATCTCTTACCGCCCCGCCGTCAACTTTAAGATCTTTTATTTTTAACCCGGAATCTTTTTGCATGGCAACTAAAACATCCTTAGTTTGGTAGCACATTGCCTCTACCGCCGCCCTAACTAAATGCGCCCTGGTAGTACCGCGGGTTATCCCGCTAATAATACCTCTGGCTTCCTGCACCCAGTAAGGAGCACCTAAACCAACAAATGCCGGCACAAAGTAAACACCGTCATTATCCGTAAGCGATCCACAAATAGTTTGAGAATCTGAAGCTTTATTAATTACCTGCAATTGATCGCGCAGCCACTGGATAGCCGCACCGGCAATAAAAACAGAGCCCTCCAGGACATAAGCAGGTTCACCTTTAGCATCACAGCCAATCGTTGTAATAAGACCGTATTTAGATGTAATTCTTTTTTTACCGGTATTGAGGAGCATAAAAGCACCGGTACCGTAAGTATTCTTTAAAGTCCCCGGTTCAACACAGCACTGACCAAAAAGAGCCGCCTGCTGATCGCCGGCAATACCAGCTATTGGTATACCGGCAGGCAATTTGCCATTTTGTACAGTAACGCCAAACACACCGGAAGAAGGTTTGACCACCGGCAAAACAGAGGCCGGTACATTAAAAAGTTTCAGCAGTTCTTTATCCCAGCAGAGCTCATTGATATTAAAAAGCATTGTCCGTGAAGCATTAGTATAATCTGTAGCATGGACCTGACCGCCGGTCAGCTTCCACAATATCCAACTGTCAGTAGTACCAAAACAGAGTTCCCCTTTTTGGCTTCTGGCTTTAGCTCCGGGCACATTTTTTAAAAGCCATTCCAGTTTTGAGGCAGAAAAATAAGCGTCAACAGGCAGCCCGGTTTTTTTATTTATCTTGGCGGTTAAAACCTTGTTTTTTTTCAATTTTTCACAGCGCTCGGTAGTACGGCGGCACTGCCAAACAATAGCCCGACTAAGCGGCCGACCGTTTTTTTTATCCCAGAGCACAGTCGTCTCACGCTGATTAGTAATACCAATGGCGACAATTGAGGAAGCCGCAACCTGTTTGAGTACTTTTTGAATTGAATTATTGACACTTTGCCAGATCTCTTCCGGCTCATGCTCAACCCAACCGGCTTGAGGAAAATATTGAGGAAATTCCTCATAAGCACTTGCTACATTATTGCCGTTCTTATCGTAAATAATTGCCCGGCTGCCGGTAGTCCCCTGATCTATTGCCAGAATATATTTTCGCATGCCGGCCTCCCCTAATAAAAAAGTATTTTTATTTTAAAACTACACGCAGATCTTTATTAACAGCAAAAGCATCGGTATGAAAGATCTCCTTAATGATCTGCTCATTTAAAACTTCAGACGGCAGACCAAAGGCTTTTATCTCTCGATCCAAAACCAATATTTTATCACTATATTTGGCGGCAAAGTTAAGATCATGAAAAACTGAAATAATAGTTTTACCGGCCGCCTGATATTTTTTCATTAAATTCAAAACCTCTATTTGATGATGAATATCCAGATGATTTGTCGGCTCATCCATAATAATTACAGGAGTATCCTGCACCAGCGCCCGCACAATTAGCGCTCTCTGCAGTTCGCCGCCGGAAAGCGATTTAAGCTGGCGGCCGCTGTAATTGAGCATTTCCAGCTCCGTTAATTTACTTTCAATGATCTTAGCATCAGCATTGGAAAACCTGTTAAAAAAAGAGTGATAGGGATTTCGACCGAGCTGAACAAGATCGTAAACCGTATAAAACTGATTGACTGTATGATACTGCGGAACAACGGAAATTAAACGAGAACGCTTTACTTTACTATAAGAAAAAATATTTTTATCTTTTAGAGAGATCGTACCGGCAGTCGGCTGAAAATAACCGGCCAACAAACGCAAAAGCGTAGTCTTGCCGCTACCGTTAGGCCCCACTACACCAATAAATTCACCGGCTTTAACAGAAAAAGAAATATCTTTTAAAACTTCCGGACTATCTTTATATGCATAACTGATATTATTGATCGACAGCATTTGCATAAATTATTTCCAAAACCTCTTTAACAGACTGCGCTTTGTTAAAAGGATAAAGATGTATACCTTTAACACCAAAGTCGATCAATTCTTTTATCTGTCTAGCGGCGTGCTCTACCCCTTTTTTACGGACACTTTCAGGATCATCCTGAACAGACAACAACTCTTTCATTAAACTAACCGGAAATTTGGCGCCGCAGGAAGTTATTTTAGAGACCTGTTCTATCTTAGCTATCGGCAAAATGCCAGGAATAACTGGCACAGCAATACCAGCAGCCCGCACTTTTTCATAAAAACGATAAAAATCCTCATTATTAAAAAACAACTGCGTAATAACAGCCTCTGCTCCGGCATCTATTTTCATTTTCAGATGTTCTATATCTTCATTCAAAGAACGAGCTTCTGGGTGAACCTCCGGATACCCTGCCACCGCAACATCAAAATCAAAATTATCTTTAGTAAATCTGACCAGATCGGAAGCATATTTAAAAAAATTGCTCTCCGGCCGATAGTGTTCATCGTTTTTAGGGTGATCACCGCGCAAGGCTAAAATATTTTCCAGACCAAGACCTTTGATCTTTTCTATAAAACCCTTAATAGATTCCGGTGTAGAACCAATACAAGTTAAATGCGCTAAAATAGGCAATTCAAGCTCTTTAACTATCCTATTAATAACTTCTAAACTCTTCTCTTGTGTTGAACCGCCTGCGCCATAAGTAACAGAAATATACCCGGGATTAAATTTCTTTAATTCCTGTAATTCCGTCATGAGCAAGTCCACACCTTGATCTGTCTTTGGCGGAAAAACCTCAAAAGTAAAGACAGTTTTTTTACTGTTATTATAAAGTTCCTTAAGACGCATTATTTTTTCCTGATCCTCTCTGCGATCTCAGCCATTTTCTCTGCAGAATTATCTTCCACAAAAAAAGCATCTATTTTAAATTTCTGCTGATATTTCTCAATTGCCTTTTGATCAATCCCCGGCGGAACAACACCAATAAAAACAATATTATTGACGCCGCCATAATTATCCAAATAAGCTTCAGCCCTTGTAAATCCTTTTTCCTCCGGACTTTCAATAATAACTACGGCATTGTGATCATAAAAACTATATTCATATATTTGATCAAGATCATCGACACTAATAAAATAATTGCTTTTAAGGCGGCTAATTAAACTTTTTAAAACCTCATCTTTGACCTCGCCGGCTTTAGCTAAGATCAATACTTTTTTTACAGCATAATGATTGCCGTTCTCGCTCTTTTTCTGAGGCCCGTTATTTTCAAAATTTTTTTGGCAAGCAGTCAAAAAAAGAACTGTAAATAAAACTATTAAAATACGTTTTTTCATCAGATAAATATACAATAAATTGACCAATAAAAACAGGTTGCTATTCAGTGATTTTTAGTTTATATTTTCCCCCTTATAGGTTTTTAAAATTAAAAATATGAAAGGGGCTGAAAATTGGCAAATAAATCAAAGGGGACTCCAAATAAATCGTTCATGTTAAAAATGGTTAAAAAACATAAAACACCATTAATGCTCATAAATAAGGAAGCATTAAAAAACCAATTTAAAACTTTTAAAAAATATTTACCAGATGTGGAACCTTACTTTGCCATTAAATCAAACTCACACCCTGAAGTAGTAAAAACATTTGTAGAACTCGGCGCCAACTTTGACGTTGCCAGTGGCGAAGAATTAAAACTGGTTTTAAATGCCGGAGCTTCACCTAAACAGCTAATGCTGGCCAATACCATTAAATCAAAGAATGATATTTTAATGGCCAAAGAATATAAATGCCCACTTATGACTTTTGATAATTCCTCCGAATTAGATAAAATAAAAAAATATTACCCGCAAGCCGGCCTGCTTCTAAGAATTAAAGTTGAAAATATCGGTTCTATTATTGAACTCTCACTAAAGTTTGGCGCCGCACCGGAAACCGCTTTACCGCTCTTAAAAAAAGCCAAAAAACTCAAACTAAACGTCGTCGGCTTAAGCTTTCACGTTGGTTCACAATGCACTAATCTAGACAACTATTTGCAGGCGCTAGAAGTTTGCTCTACTATTTTCTATGAAGCAGAAAAACAAGGTGTCGCCAAATTAAAAATAATGGATATCGGCGGTGGCTTTCCAATACAGCATTTTGAAAACGAGAACATCCCGGAATTTGAGACCATGGCCAATACCATTCAAAAAGAATTAAATCGTCTTTTCTATGATGATGTCCGCTTTATTGCCGAACCTGGTAGATTTTTTGTTGGCTATTCCGGCACGTTAATAACACAAGTAATTGGCAAAACCACCAGAGAAAACAAGCAATATTATTATTTAAACGACGGCGTCTACGGCGATT
>CAYUXF010000023.1:6838-24778 GCA_964448755.1 uncultured bacterium | reverse complement strand
ATATTGAATGGGGTAAGTTTTTTAATAAGACAATTTTAATTACTGGCGCCAATGGTTTTCTTCCTGCTTACATGGTAGAGGCGCTACTGCAACTGAGCTCATTGAAGAGTATCAATATTAATGTTATTGCTTTAGTTCGTAATAGAAAACATGCAGAAGAACGATTTTCTAGGTATTTAGGCAATGAAAATTTCAGATTGCTTGTTCAAGATGTTTGTATTCCTATTAAAATAAAAGAAAAAGTAGATTTTATTGTTCATGCTGCGAGCCAGGCTAGTCCAAAATATTATAAAATTGATCCTGTGGGAACAATTAATGCCAATATTATTGGCACCTACAATTTATTGAATTTGGCTATGGAAAAAAAAGCAGAAAGCTTTCTGTTTTTTAGTAGTGGTGAAGTTTATGGTGTTGTACCGGATAATCAACAACCGATTAGAGAGGATAGTTATGGTTATCTTGACTTGACCAATGTGCGCAGTTGTTATGCTGAAGGTAAACGTGCGGCGGAGGCGATGTGTGTTGCTTATGCAAATCAACATGCTATACCTGTCAAAATTGTACGTCCATTTCATACATATGGGCCAGGAATGAAGCTTGATGATGGCAGAGTATTTGCTGATTTTGTTGCAAATATTGTGGAGAAAAAAGATATAATTTTGAATAGTGATGGTGAAGCACTACGTCCATTTTGTTATTTAGCAGATGCAATAATTGCTTATTTCCTAATTCTATTAAATGGTGAAAAGGCCACTAGTTATAATGTTGGTGGGGAAAGTGAAATTAAAATAAAAGATTTGGCCAATCTTTTGATAGGTCTTTACCCCGAATTAAACCTAAAAGTTATTTTTAATGTGAATACAAATAACAATTACTTAAAAAATCCTGCCCAACGATCTATTCCAGATGTTTCTAAGGTTAAAAAACTAGGGTGGCGTCAGCAAACCTCAATAGAGCAAGGCTTTAGGAAAACTATACAGAGTTATAGTTAAGGAATTAATTAGAATATGAAAAAAAAACCACTGCTTTCTATCTGTATCCCAACTTACAATAGATCTTTTTATTTAGATCTTGCTTTGAAAAATTTAGTACCTCAAGTTGAAAAATATAGTGATATTTGTGAAATAATTATTTCTGATAATTGTTCAATTGATAATACTGAAGAAATAGCAAAATCATATTTACAGAATAGCAATGTTAATTTGGTTTTTAATAGGAATAAGGAAAATTTAGGTGCTGATAAAAATTTCTTACAATGTTTTAATTTGGCTTCTGGTAAATATGTACAAATAATGGGTGACGACGATATTTGGTTGTCGAATAAGCTGGAAAAGATAATAAATATACTTAATAAGCATGAGATTAGTCTTTTATATCTTGATTCCTATCCTTATCTAAATGATTTTTTACTCGAGGCTCCTCGTAAAAATCAAACAGAAAAATATTATATGTTTAAAAAATCAAATGAGTTTCTTAAATATGTTTCTTTTATGATAACCTTTGCTTCAGGGTTTATTTTTAATAAAGATATTCTGTCCGGATTGAAAGTTGATAATCACTTGAATTCAAATATTGTACAAGTGTCATGGTTTTTAGATGCTCTGAAAGCTCAGAATAAAAAGATTGTTTATTGTGATATGCATTGTCTTGCCTGTAAATCTAGTAATACAGGGGGGTACAAGCTTTTTAAGGTATTCGGAGAGAATTTTATTAAAATACTAACTTTATATAATGGTTCAATCTTAAATTATTCAACTTTTCAGTCAATAAAGAGCGATCTTTTGCAATCTTTTTTCCCTAAATTTATTGAGCAGGCAAGAGATACGGAAAACTACAAGTTTGAAGAAGAGAATTATGTAAATATTTTAGAAAGTTCTTTTAAGGACAATTGGTATTATAATTTTTTTACTAAGAGATTAATTGCCAATAATGAATCTATTATGCTGAAGATAATCAAAAGGGTTGTTAATAATTGTCGTAATTATTATAAGAAATTTTTTCTATTAGTTAAATCTAGTAAGTTTAATATATAATTAAATATGTCTTTCTTAAAGTATCTAATTAATAAATTGATAGATGTCATTGTTTTTATATTTGGAGCAGTATTTAGCTATCGTTTTTTTCGTCGCTTGAATATTTATTTTGATCAAGCTTATTCACTAACAGTAAAAAAAATATTTAAATCCTGCCAAAAAGGTTTTTTAGTTGAACGTCCCATATATGTATATGGTGAAAAATACATTTCGATTGGTAAAGATTTCCGCTCCGGTCCGGGATTTCGGATCGAGGCACTGGATGAGTACCGTGGCCAGAAATTCTCTCCCAGTATTGAGATCGGCGACAATGTGGTTTTTCACGATAATTGTCATGTCGGCTGTATAAATAAAATATCTATCGGCAATGAAGTTCTTTTTGCCAGCAGAGTTTTTATTACTGACCATTTTCATGGTGACATAACGGCAAATGATAAGACTAATGCTCCGGCCGACCGTCCTCTCTCTAGCAAGGGACCGGTGATAATAAAAGATCGAGTTTGGGTGGGCGAGGGTGTTGTTATTTTGCCGGGAGTTACAATCGGAGAAAACGCGATAATCGGCGCCAATGCGGTAGTCAATAAAGATGTTCCAGCTAATTCTGTAGTGGTCGGGAATCCAGCCCGTCTGATAAAATCCATATAAAAGAGGAAATAGATGTCGCTTAGAAAAAATGTATTTTGGTCTTTTATGACCAATAGCGGATTGCTGGTCTTATCGTTTTTGGTCAATATCCCTTTGACCAGGATCCTTGGCCCCGAATATAAAGGCATTTTTTCATACCTGTTTCTTGTTCCAGGCTTAGTTATTACTTTTTCGATCTTGGGTCTTGATGCGGCGACAATGTTCTATACGGCCAATAAAAAATTCCCCCAACGGACCATCAACTCACATGCCTTGATCTATAGTTCTCTTCTTATGCTTTTTTCTACGATCGGTCTAGTGGTCTTTGTTTTTCTTACCAAGGATAAGATCCTCGCCAATTATTTTTATCTTTTGATGGTTATACTATTCATTATTATTTCTTTCGCCAATAGATTTCTTTCCTCAACTGTTCATGGTTTTAATCTGATCAAACAGATAAATGTATCTACTCTTATGCAGGGTGTTTTAAATATTGTATTTTTATTGGTAATAATGCTTTTTGCTAAGACGAATTTTTATTTGGTTATTGCGGCAAGTGTTTTGGTCTATTTGCCATCGGTAATTTATCTTTATTTTTCTCTGCCTGAAAAAAGATTAGGCGCATTTAGTTTGGATTATTTAAAGGCTTCTTTCCGCTATGGAAGTGTTTCTTATACCGGACAGTTAGGTGCTTATCTGAATCAGAACATTGGTTTGTTTATAATCGCAAAATTACTGGATATGTCTCAGCTCGGTATTTATACATTGGCTGTTGGTTTGGCTGAGAAGTTTTTATTGGTTGTGAATGCTTCGGGGCAGGCTCTGCTTCCGCATAATCTATCAAAGGGCGGTGATTATGAGAATACCGCAAAGATCTGCCGCTTGAATATTTTTATTGGCTTGATATTTTCTTTGACCATGATATTTTTTATTCGTTCTTTGATAGTATTTCTCTATTCGGCGAGGTTCGCCGCTGCTACAGTTCCCTTATTATTTATTTTGCCGGGGATCGTACTTTATGCGGTACCGAGTATGATCAGTACCGATCTGGCGGCGCGCGGGCGTTATGCGATCGCTGCCTATGTCCCGCTGGTGGCCGGGATCGCCAATATAGTTTTAAATTTAACGCTGATCCCCATGCTGGGACTATTAGGAGCGGCGATCTCTTCCACCACCTCCTATGCTCTAATGGGCCTATTGATGTTTTTCTTTTACAAAAGAGAAGTTCCTCAAGCTAAGATAAATGAGATATTTTTTGTTAAAATTGATGATATTAAAGAGTTATACGAAATGCTTAAAGATAAGATCTTGGCCGTAGTAAAAAAGTTAAAAGATCGTCATGTCTGATAATATAGAAGTATCAATAATAATCGTTAATTATAAAACCCCGGAAATAATGGCTGATTGTATTCGCTCTGTGATTGAACAGACCCAGGGCATTAGTTACGAAATAATTTTGGTTGATAATGATTCACGTGATGGTTCGGTGGAGTTAATAAAAAGTAAATATCCTCAAGTTATTATTAAACAAAACTCTGAAAATATTGGTTTTGGACGAGCTAATAATGAAGGGATCAGGGTTGCTCGAGGCAAATACTTATTTTTACTGAATTCTGATACCTTATTGAAGAATAACGCAGTAAAAATATTTTATGATCGTGTCCAAGAGAATCCCACGGAAAAAATAGGAGTTCTCGGCTCCTACCTCAAAGATCCGAACCGTGGCCTACAGAGTTCTTATAGTAAATTTTCTAACAATGTTATTGATGTGTTAAAGATGGAATATGCTTTTCTTTTTCCCAAGAGAGCATTGCTTAATAAAAAAGAGCAAATAGATAACAAAAAAGATCAATGTGTCAATTATTTGGTCGGGGCCGATCTATTTATTCCGCGTAAAGTTATTGAGGATGTAGGAATGTTTGATCCGTTGTTTTTTATGTATTTTGAGGAACAGGATCTGCAGTATCGGATGGGCCAGAGAGGCTACTTGCGAAAGATCATTTGCGGTCCGGATATTGTTCATCTCGAAGGTGGGACTATCCGTCAATCGAATGCTAAAAGAATAATGTATGACCGAAGCGAAATTTATTTTATTAAAAAATATAATAAGCCATTTGTTTATGGTGTTTTTATAATATTATATTTTCTTTCGAAATTATTGGAGTTTTTAAGAAAAAATTATGTATTTAAAGAAAACATTGTTTATTTTAAAGAAGTTTTCTTTGCCAAAAGGCAATCGCGATGAAGATACTGGTTATAACAGATCTTTATCCGGCTTATAAAGGGCATTCAGTAATGGAGACATCATATGTTATTCATGATTATCTGGTGGAGTGGCAGAAAACAGAGCAGGTAGCAGTTATTCGTCCTTATTATTGGCCGCTGCGCTGTCAGGATAATAAGATCGTTGAGGGGCAGATTAATATAGATGGAATTAAGATCTATAATCATAAGCTGTTTAAGCTCCCTAGAACTGAATTTATTTTTAGAATGTCTTTAAGAAAACTGATTGATAGTATCGGTTTTGATCCGGATGTTATTGTTGCCGATTATAATTATAATTTGGCTCACGGTGTTTATTTGGCAAAATATTTAAAAAGACCGCTCTTCATTGGATTTCATAATACTGATATTAATAATCTTAATGTTGCTCCGGCAAAATATAAAAAATATATTGATTTTGCGCAAGGTATTATTTGCCGCTCACAGGTTATCTATAACAGATTTCTAAAAAAATTTCCTGAATATGAGAATAAAACTTATTTTACGAATTTTGGTATAGAGGCAGACCTTATTAAAAATAGCAATGAAGCGGTTGCAAAATTTAAGGATATAAAAAAAATAGTTTTTATTTCTGTTTGTGGTTTGATCCCGCTTAAAAATATTGATATTTGTATTGAGGCTTTAGCTAAGGCAAAACTTAATTTTGACTGGGAGTATCGGCTAGTTGGAGATGGTTCTGAAAAAGAGAGACTTCAAAAATTAGTTTGTCAGTATGGTCTTGAAAAAAATATTATATTTTTGGGTCAGTTGCCGCGTGCAAAAGCTATAACAGAAATGACTAAGGCCCATATATTTATAATGGTTAGTGCGCCGGAAACTTTTGGGTTAGCGTATCTTGAAGCAATGGCTTCTGGCTGTGTCGTTGTGGGCACTAAAGAGTGGGGAATAGATGGTATTGTTAAAAACAATCAAAACGGTTATTTGTGTGAACCCCGCTCGGTTTCTGACCTTGGGCAGACTATTAGTCTAATAGTTGATAAAATAAGACTTAAGGAGATCAATGGTTTGATAATTTCATCAATTCAAACGGTCAAGAAACTTACTAAAAAAGAATGCGCTGCCAAATATTTGGATATCTTACAGAAAGAAATTAAAAAAAATGAATAAAATAAGTAATGTGAAATTTCAGCATATTATATTAACCAGGTTTAATGTTCCCTCTTATGACCAAAGTGAAGTGGTTGATAAGAATAAAAAAGAAGTTTTAAGTGCTGACTGGCTAAAGAAAAGATTTTCTCTTTTTGAAAGATTTTATGTAGCTTCTTTAGCTAGTCAAACAAATAAAAGCTTTAAATGTTTAATTTATTTTGATATTAATACCATTGCATATTACAAAGATTATATAAAAAAATTAGCTGAAGTTTATCCGTTTTTAAATATAATATATGTTAAAAACGATTTAGAGATGGGGCAAAGATTTAAAGCAGATGTTTTGTCATTATGTGCTAAGGATACAGAATATATTATTACTACTCGGCTAGACAATGATGATGCCTTGCAGCAAAAGGCCATAGAGAAAATACAATCTTCTTTTAAACCAATTGATAAATATGCTCTAAATTTTTGCAAGGGTTATCGCTTTGTTTTGGAACCAAAACAAATATTACTAAAAAATAGTTTTATCAATGGTCCGTTTATTTCTTTTATTGAAAAGAAAACAGCTAATATTTTAACGGCGTGGGCCTGTAAACATAATTTATTTTTTATGTATTATTCTGTAAAACAAATTAGAGGTGGTTATTATTGGCTGCAGACTATTCATGATTCTAATGTAACAAATGATCTTAGCGGCATTCCCACTTTAAATAAAAAAGTTTTAATTAATTTTGCTCAAGATATCTCTGACGTTAAGCTTTCTTTACCATTATCCTTAAATCAAGCCTTTTGTTTTTTATTTAATCCAAAAAACTATGTTCCTTTTAAATTAAAAATTTATATTCTTGAAAAACTTGGTAAGCGATGAAAATACTTTATTTTGCCAATAATTTTCCTGAGCGCAGTGATGTAACAAACGGTATATTTAATTATTATCGGGTGAAGCATTTATTGAAAAAAAATATAGCGGTAACCGTAGTTCGCGCTTGTTCTTTTTTTTCTGATAATCATGACTATAATATAAAAGAGATAGGTTATTCGGAAAATATTTCTGTTAAATATATAAAATATTTTGGTTCTTCTAAATTGAATCTAGAGTTATTTAAAGATGCCCTAATCGCAAAAAAAATGCATTCTTTTTATGTTTCTGGTGGATATGATCTAATACATGTTCATTTTACTAGAGATGCTTATCCCGCCTATATGCTTTGTAAAAAATATAATATTCCTTATGTGGTTACAGCGCATGGAAGTGATATTCATACGTATCCATATACCGGGAAGATAGCATTGCGCAAAACGCTTGCTATTTTAAATAATGCCTCTAAGGTTATTTTTGTTTCAAACAACCTAAAAAAAGTTGCGCTTGCGTTAGGCTATAACGGAAAGAACGCGACAGTGATAACTAATGGTATCGATCTTGAGAAGTTTTCCTGTAGTGCTGACCAAAAGAATAAGCAGCGGGCTAAAGTAGTTGGCTATCTTGGCGATCTGTTGCCTGTTAAGGGAGCAGATCGTTTGCCAGATATTTTTAAAATGATAGCAAATGTAAATAAAGATTGTGTTTTTGAAATTGCTGGAGCTGGTTATTTGCGTGAAGCAATTGAAAGAAAAATAGAAGAATATGGACTAAAAGAACGAACTATTTTTCCGGGGTTAGTTCATCCTAATGCTGTGCCGAAACTCTTAGCTGGATTTTCCGTAGTAGTTATGCCAAGTCGTAGAGAAGGTTTTGGCTGTGTTGCTTTGGAAGCACAGGCTTGTGGTATTCCTGTGGTTGGCACAATGTCTGGTGGGTTACCTGAGGCTATTGGAACGGGCGGCCGAGTTATTAAAGATGATAATTTTTTTATAAAAAATATTCCCTTGGCATCAATTATCTTTTTGTTAGGATCTTTTATTGCTGTTTATGCTATGGTTTTGTCTCCTTATTTTCCGCCAAGAGCTTGGTTTGGTGTGATAGTTTATTTTATTATAGCTATTGGCATTTTGTATTCAGAGCTGTCTTTTTCTGATATTTTGTTTAGAAAAATAAGCCTATATTTGTTTATTATTTCAATGGTAGTATTTGTGGTAGGTTATTTTTTCGCATATAAAGACGTTGTTAATACTTATTTGCTTTATAAAGAAAGAGAACAATATATAATTAACGAAAAAGGAAAAGGTAACTTAGATGTTATTACTTTTAAAATAAATAGATCTACCAAACATAATGGATTTTTATCTGATATTAAAAAAGATAAAGATGATTGGTTGAATAAATCTGTTAGTGATTATTATGGTCTTAATAGTATAGTAGTAAAATGATTTATAAGATTGGAGATTGATTTTGTTTAAACATATTATTTTAACTAGATTTAATGTGAAACCTGTTGATAGCGAAATGTCCATTGATAAAAATAAAAATTCGGTGATGACAGAACAATGGTTGGCTAAGAGATTTTATTTGTTTGAAAAATTTTATTTGCCTTCTATGGAAAAACAAATAAATAAAAATTTTGTTTGTTTTATTTATTTTGATACAGATACCCCGAGTATTTATAAAAAGAAGATCAAAGAATATGAAAGAAAATATAAATTTTTCAAAGCTTTTTTTGTTAATAGTTTTAGGGCGATGAATAAAAGTGTTTTAAATGATGTTAGAAATTATTGTTCTGATGTTGAATATGTTATTACTACTAGAATAGATAATGATGATTCTTTACATGAAGAGGCTATAGATGTAATTCAAAAAAATTTTATACCGAAAGATAAGATGGGGTTTAATTTTTATAAAGGGTATCGATTAGTTATTGAGCCAAATGAAATTTTGTTAAAAAATCGTTTTTTAAATGGTCCTTTTTTGAGTTTTATTGAAAAACCAGATGAAAATCTAATTACATTAATGAATTTATCTCATCAAGATTTTTTCTTAAAATATCCAACAAAACAGATAAAAGATAAATATTATTGGGTGCAAGTTATTCATAATGCTAATTTAGTTAATGATATTAGTGGAATTCCTTCTTGTAATAAAAAGGTTTTAGCCAGTTTTGGTATTAATGATAATGAGATAAATATCAAATTGGGTACTTTTTTAAAATATCAGTTGTTTTTTTGGTTGAATATTAAAAATTTTATTCCGTTTAAGGCGAGGTTGTTTTTCTATCAATTTAGAAAAAATCTTTTTAAAAAGAACTAATTTGACATATCTTGAATCTTATTGGTATTATTAGATCAATGGAAATCAATGAAAAAGAGGTCTATACATTAGAAGAGGCGCAAGATCTTTTAAAAGTTTCGCGCAGTACTATGTTGCGGCAAATTAAAAAAGGTATTTTGCGCGCCGCTAAATTTGGCGGCCAATACCGTATTTTAGGTGCCGAATTATTGCGTCTTTTACTCCCCCACGATTTTACAGACAAAATTGAAAATAAATATGATAAGTTTGTGGACTGGGTGAAAGAGGACCAAAAATAAGTGTCTTTAAGAAGAAATATTTCAATAACCTTTTTAACCAATATTATTATCATGGGTTTTTCTTTTTTAGTAAATATTCCATTAAATAGAATGCTGGGGCCGACTAATAAGGGAATTTATTCTTATTTTTTTTTGATACCGGGAATGATCATGATGTTCGGAAATTTTGGTTTTTTCTCTGCATCTACTTATTTTAGTGCCAATAAAAAATATTCCATAGAAAAAGTTATTTCGCAGGCAATTTATATGATTGCTATATTGTTTATAATTATGTTATTTGTTCTTATTGCTTGGTTGTTTTTTATAAAAGATCAAGTATTTTTAAACAATCCATTGTTTATATTTTTGATCATTATTTTTTTATTGATCTCATTATTTAATGATTTTTTTGGCGGGATAACTCAGGGCTTGAATAAAATATCCACATATAATATTTCAAGATTATTGTATGGTATATTAAATATTCTTGCGCTTTTAGCAATAATGTTGTTTTTTAAAACCAATTTATTAATGTTGGTGATTATAGAGGGCATATTAATTTATTTGCCGGGGTTGTTTTTTTTAATGAAACAAATTCCTTCTTTTAAATTATTACCTTTTGATATCAGATATTTTAAGGATTCTTTACGATATGGCATTAAAGTTTATTTGGCAGGATTAGGTGGATATTTGCATTTGAATATTGATATGGTTATGATATCGCGAATGCTTAATATGACGCAGTTGGGTTTATATTCTTTAGCCGTTGGTTTGGCTGAAAAGTTTTTTTTAGTTGTTAGCGCTTCGTCATTTGCTTTGATTCCAAGAGCATGTGCGGATGGGGGAAATTATAAAATGACAGCCAAAGTATGCAGAATTAATATGTTTATAGGTATTTTTTTTACTGCTTTTATTATTATTATTATTAAACCACTAATAGTTTTTTTATATTCTGAATCTTTTGCACAAGCAGTTGCTCCTTTAATTATAATATTGCCAGGTATTGTTGTTTGGTCAGTTCCAACAATGATATCTGCTGATCTTAATGCTAGAAATAAAGCAGAATATGTAATTTACAGTAGTTTTATTGCTTTAATAGTAAATATAGTGTTAAACTTTTTACTGATCCCTTGGTTGGGGATTAATGGGGCCGCATTATCTTCTACAATTACTTATTGTATAACTGCTATTGTAATGACGTATTTTTATAAGAAAGTAGAGCCATCTGTAAATATTAGAGAAATACTTGTTCTTAAGAAGTCTGATATTGTTAATATTTTTATAAATAGAAGAAAAGAGTTTGAATGTAATGAATAGAGCTTTTAATAATCAGAATTTTTCTACTCCGAAAGTTTCAATTATTATTCCAATATATAATGTAGGAAAATATTTGAATAGGTGTTTGGATAGTATTGTTAATCAGACGTTAACTGAAATTGAAATTATTTGTGTTAATGATGGTTCAACTGATAATTCGTTGGAGATCATAAAAGAATATGCTTTTAAGGATAATCGTATAAAAATAATTAACAAGACAAATACAGGATATGGTGATTCTGTTAACAAAGGAATTTCTTTAGCTACTGGTGAATTTATTGGAATTGTTGAGTCAGATGATTATGCAAATACGGATATGTATAAAACTCTTTACTCTTTAGCAATAAAATATAATGTAGAAGTGGTAAAATCATCGTTTAATTTGTTTTGGTCTAAACCAAAACCGAAATATATGTATTATTCAATTTTGCCTGATAATTTTTATAATATTGTATTAAATCCTAGAGATAATTTAGAAGTATTTGACGTAGCACCTTCTGTATGGTCAGCCATTTATAAGCGTGATTTTTTGCAAAAGAATAAAATAAATTTTTTAGCGACTCCAGGGGCTTCTTATCAAGACGTATCTTTTAGTTTTAAAGTATGGATGTTTGCGCAAGAAGTTTTTTTTACTGAAAAAGCATTTATAAATTATTTTCGAGATAACCAACAATCTTCTATAAGAAGCAGGGAGAAAATATTTTGTATTTGTGATGAATTTGAAGAGATTAATTGTTTTTTAAAAAAATATAAAAGAAATGATTTGTTTAAGGCATATTATAAGAATCTCTTGTGTTCCTACTTGAGAAATATTTCTCGATTGCCTCATAAGTCAAGAAAGATTTTTATAAAAAAAACTATGCCTGATTTTTATGAAATAAAAAAATATATTGAAGAAGGTTTTTTTACGGTTGATAAAGATAGTTATAAAAGATTAAACCTTCTTATAAAAAATGTTAAATTATTTTTAATTAAATATTTCATTGGTGATTTTAAAGAAATTTTCTATGATTTTTTTGTAGGGAAAAAATAATGAAAAAGATACAAAATTTAATTGTTGGCTGTGGTTTTTCTGGGGCAACATTAGCTTATAAAATTGCCACAGAGTTAAAAGAAGAGGTTTTAATTATTGATTCAAAAGATCATATTGGTGGTAATTGTTATGATTATTGGAACAAAGATAATATATGTGTACATAAATATGGAACACATATATTTCATACTAATATAAAAGAAGTATGGGATTTTCTAGGCCAATTTACAAAATGGTATCCTTATCAGCATAAAGTACTGGCATCTATAGATGGAATGAACGTTCCTATACCATTTAATCTTAATTCTATTGATCAAGTTTTTCCAAAGATAATATCAGATAAATTAATAAAAAAATTAATTGATAAATTTGGATTCAATATTAAGGTTCCTATTTTAGAATTACGTAAAACACGTGATAAAGATTTAGATTTTTTAGCGGAGTATATTTACAATAATGTTTTTTTGCAATATACCATTAAACAATGGGGAGTAAATCCAGAAGGTTTAGATCCTTTAGTAACAGCTAGAGTTCCGGTCTATGTGAGTAAAGATAATAGATATTTCCAAGATGTTTATCAGGGAATTCCATTGGAAGGTTATACTGTTGTTTTTGAAAATATGTTAAAAAACCCACTAATTGATATTAGTTTAAATACCTCATTTTCAGACGTTAGAAATAATATAGAATATCAGCGATTGTTTTTTACTGGATCGATTGATGAATTTTTTGAATATGAGTTTGGTCAATTACCATATCGTAGTATATTTTTAGATTTTGTGGATTTTAATTATGACTATTTTCAAATGGGAGCTGTTATTAACTATCCATGCAGTTATGACTTTACAAGAATAGGGGAGTATAAATATTTTCTTAATAATCAAACTGATAGAACAGTGGTATCTTTTGAGTATCCTCAAAAATTTGAAAATGGTAAAAATGAGAGATATTATCCTATTCTTACTGAAGGAAATAGATTACTTTATGATCAGTATCTTAATAGGTCAAAATCATTGAAAAATGTTTGGTTTTTAGGACGATTAGGTGATTATCATTATTATGATATGGATAAAGCGATTTTGCGAGCGCTTAAATTATTTGAAAATATTAAAAGTGTAAAGTAGCGTTTTTTATGAAAATTTTATTTATTGGAAATATTAACAATTCTCATGAACAGAAATGGGTTATTCCCATGACAAAATACGGACATGAGGTTCATATTATTTCTCCTGAAGACTATGCCGAGAAAGATGATGTTATTGTTCATTTATATGACCCTGATAAATTATATGTAAATGATAATGCTTTAGTTCGTTTTATTAAAAAGATCAAAGATCTACGACAGTATATTAGAAAAATAAAACCAGATATTGTCCATTTTCAATTTTTGGTTGATCTTGCCTATTGTTCTCCTTTTCTCGGATTCAAAAATATTGTCTTAACTCCTTGGGGTAGCGATGTTTTAATTTTTCCTCAACGCTCAAAAAAAATATATTACTTTTTAAAATGGACATTAAAAAGTGGCAAACTAATTACTTATCATTCTAACCAGCTGCTAGATAGAATGAATGATATTACCAATATTAAAAATAAAATAATTTATAAGATCATTTACTCTGTGCCACAGGATTTTAAAAAATTTATTGACCAAAATGAAATTAATAATATTAGAAAAAAATATAAAATTAAATCTGAAAACAAAATAGTTCTTTCTTTTAGAAATATTATGGAAGTTTATAATTTAGAGGAAATTATTCAAGCTATGGCTATAGTTATAAAAAGAGACACAAATATTAGATTTATTATATTGTATGAATACAATATCCAAGAAAGAGTTCAAAAAATACAAGAATTAGTTAGAGAGTATGACATTGTAGAGCAGACTTTATTTATCAATAATATACCTAATAATAAGATGTTTAATTTTTATTCTCTTGCTAATGTTGGTGTTTCTTTTTCGCGTTCAGATGGTTGTCCTGTTTCGGTTCTGGAGTCTATGGCTGTTGGTTTGCCTTTAGTGGTCTCTGATATTCCTGCTAATCGACAAATATTATCTAGTGAAAGTGCTAGATTTACTAAATTAGGGGAAATTAATAAATTAGCTGAAAATATTTTTGAACTTTTAAGTAACAGTTCTGCTGCAAAAAAACAGACCGAATTAGCATATCATGATATGCTAAAATTAGGGTTTAATGAGGATAATGTATCAAAATTAAATGAAGCATATAAGAATATCTCAAAGAGCTAATATTGTTATTAAATTATATATAAAATTATTTAAAATAATATTGTTTTAAGTTAGAATCAGCAAATGCAAAATAATATATTAGAATATTTTAAAACTTTTTATAAAGGTGATCTAACACTAAAAACCGATCTTTTTGCGGCAGGGGTGCTTGATTCTATAGGTATTGTCTCATTAATAACTTTTTTGGAGGCCAATTATTCTGTGCAGATAGATCCTGCCGATATAAACGAAGATAATTTTAGAACAATAGAGAATATTGCCGGTATGGTAAAAAATAGAACATGAAAATAAAGACTATTAATGAATTAATTGAATATAATCTTGTTAAAAATCCCGATAAAGTTGCTATAAAACACAAACAAAGGACTATGACTTATAGGGAATTGGCAGAGCAGAGCAAGGCCTTAGGTGTGTTTTTGCAGGGTTTATCTTTAGTGCCTGGCGAGCGGATAGGTATATTGATAGATAAATCGCTTGAACAGGTTATTTCAATTTTCGGCATACTTTTTGCTAATAAGGTTTTTGTTATTATTAATTCAGCATTGCATGAAAATCAAATTAAGCATATTCTCTGTGACTGTAATGTTCAGTATTTAATTAGCGATAAAAAGTTTGATAAATATCTTGAAAAAATAATTGATCAGACCGAAGTGAAAAGAACGATCTATCAAGACGAATTCACCCAAATATTTTCTGATTTTTCTGGCCTGGTGCCGCAGGGGGCTACTGCTCCTAAAGATATTGCTAATATAATTTATACTTCTGGTTCAACCGGTTTGCCTAAAGGGATCGTGTTAACACATGATAATTTAATTGAGGGTGCCAGAATAGTAAGCGGTTATTTAAATATTACTAAAGATGAAAAGATCCTCGGTCTATTGCCTTTTAATTTTGACTACGGCTTAAATCAACTTCTTTCAACTTTATATTGTGGTTCTCAGATAGTGCTTTTTCAGTATTTTATGCCTAATGAATTATTAAAGATATTAGAGGAAGAGCAAATTACCGGTTTGGCCGCTATTCCTCCAATTTGGGCAGGTGTTTTTAATAACAAGCTCTGCGATATTGAGCGAAAAAAATATAATTTTTCGCATTTGCGCTATATTACTAACTCTGGTGGTAAGATACCAGTGCCGACTGTTAAAAAAATAAGGGCGAATTTTCCTAAAACCGATCTCTATTTAATGTATGGTCTTACTGAAGCTTTCCGTTCAACATTTCTTGATCCTCGTGAAGTTGACCGGCGTCCTGATTCTATGGGTAAAGCAATTCCAGATGTTGAGGTAGAGGTTATTGATGAACAAGGGCGTCCTTGTCCTCCAGATGTTGAGGGTGAGCTTATTCATATGGGTGCTTGTATTGCTCAGGGGTACTGGAATGATCCGGAAAAAACCGCAGCGGTCTATAAACTCTGTCCGCTTTCTGGTCGAGAGGGTGAAATATGTGTTTATTCCGGTGATTTGGTAAAAAAAGATAGAGATGGTTTTTTGTATTTTATCAGCCGTAAAGATAACATGATAAAAACTGCTGGTTATCGTGTTTCGCCAACAGAAGTAGAGGAGCTCTTGCTTGGTTTAAAAGGAATTACCGATGCGGTTGTTTTTGGTTTAGAGGATCCGGAACTTGGCTATAAGATCAGGGCGGTGGTTACTTTGGATCGCGAATTAACGAATACTGAAATTATTCAGTATTGTAAAGCTAATGCTCCCGCTTATTTGGTTCCGCAAGAGCTTTTTGTAGTGCCTGCTTTTCCTAAAACAGCTAGTGGAAAGGTTGACCGGCCCAGGGTAAAGCGTGAGTCAATAGAACAACAGGGTTGTTAATGATAGCTAAAAGCATTAATAAGATAAATATTAAAAAAATAGTTGAGCGAGAGGGAACTCCTCTATATGTTTATGATTATCAGGGTATTAAAGAAAGAATAATAAAGATAAAAGAGCTGCTTGGTAATGCGTCGTTGATCTATGCCGTTAAAGCTAATCCTAATCTGCAAATTTTAAAAAAAATAAGACCTTTTATTGATGGTCTGGATATTTCTTCTGGCGGTGAATTAAAGCAGGCCTTGTTAGCCGGTTATGATCCTGCGGTGGTTAGTTTTGCTGGTCCGGCCAAGAGTGAAGAAGAAATTAAGTTTGCCATAAATAATAATTGCGGCTCATTGAGCATTGAGTCAAACGATGATCTCTTGCGGATTATTCGTTTGGCCAAAGAGCTTGGTAAAAAAGCCAATGTTTCGCTAAGAATAAATCCTGCGGAGCTGATCCCTAAATTTGCTATTAAGATGGGTGGTATGGCTACACAGTTTGGTGTTGATGAGGAAGCTATTTATGATGTGCTTAATAAAATATTACAGGATCAGAACTGCTTGAATTTTGTGGGTTTTCATATTTATGCCGGCACACAGTGTTTAGATGCAGAAAGTCTGGGCTTAAACTTTAAAAATATTTTTAGTTTGATAAAGAAAATAATTACTAAGTTAAATCTTAGTGGGTTAAAAATTAATGTTGGTGGCGGTTTTGGTATTCCCTATTTTGATGGTCAGGAACATCTTGATCTAGAACAAACGATACTATTTTTAAAAAAAGAGGTTTTGGCTCAAGGACTGGAAAATTTTCCAATAGTTATTGAGTTAGGGCGTTATATTGTAGGTGAATTTGGTTTTTATGTTACTAGGGTTTTAGCTGTTAAAGAGAGCCGTGGTAAAAGATATTTAATTGTTGATGGTGGTATGCATCAAAATCTTTCGGCCAGCGGCAATTTAGGCCAAGTAATTAAGAAGAGTTATCAGGTTGAAAATATAACGTCTGAGTCAACAGAGAAAATAAAGTATGATGTTGCTGGCTCGCTTTGTACGCCGCTTGATATGCTTGGCTGGGGTATTGAATTTCCTAAAACAGAAGTAGGGGATCTATTGGTTATTAAAAATTCCGGAGCTTATGGTTATACAGCTTCGCCATTACTTTTTTTAGGACATGAGACCCCAAAAGAAATATTAGCTATAAATAGTAGTGAATATGAGGTAATTCGGCCTTCTTTTGATATTACCAGCTTTAACTGATTATGGATATTAATGTAAAAAAAACTCAGCTGCCAGAAGAAATAACAGACAATCTGATCGCTTTATTAGGGAGTTCTTTTCATTATATAAATAATCGCATAGATTTTAATAATTATTTTTTTTCAAAAACTCTAATACCACCTATTATTAATTGGCTGGAATATGAAAATAAACCTATAGCCCACTATGCTTTATTTGAATATGATTTTTTAAAAAAAGATCGTATTGTAAAAGCTGGTAAACCGGAACTTAATATAGTAAGTCAGGAGTTTACTCTTTATTGTATTAAAAACCGTTTAAATTATGCCGAAATAGATCCAATGGGGCGCTTAAATGAGCTGGTTTTAAGCCAGGCCGCGGAGAGAAAATACGGTTTTTTATTTACCTGGCCTAATGAGATCTCTTTAAATACCTATAAAAAGAACGGTTATCAAATCCGCCGTGTCAGACTCCAGCTTTACCGCAAGGTTGCGCAAAAAAGTTTTATTCTTAAAAAAGAGCTTACCGGCAAAGCAAAACTGTTACTTGCGTTAATAAGCCCTTTTTTAAAGATCAATATTTTACGGTTTGCTAATAATTTAGAACTTAAAGAGACGGCGCAGATCAGCAGCACTGTTTATAATATTGAAAAAAACTGGCAAGAGCTCTGCCGGCAGAAAAACAGCTCTTTTTTTTATGCCAAAACTAACGATCTTGTTAATAAAAAGTTCAGTGAAAATGTTTTTAAAAAATATTTAATTTATCGGCGCCAGCAGGTCATTGGTTATTTGGTCCTCAAAGAAGAGGCCGCAGAAAATTATTATAAACTGGT
>CAYUXF010000023.1:0-6738 GCA_964448755.1 uncultured bacterium | reverse complement strand
ACAATATAGTAATTACCGATGCCCTGGTTGTTCTTTACGGCACTGTTGCTGAGCCAGATATTATTGCCGCAACTTTTTTTATGCTGACCAGATATGAAGAATTGTTCGTCAATGAGCGCGATGAACATGGCCGTTTTCGCGCGGTTGATTCAGTTGCCTATAAATATGGTTTTTTAGACCGGCCGGTAGTTAACGAGTATGCCGAATATTTCTATGACCAATTAAAGAAAATTTATCCGCAATTACAGCGCCAATTGCCAGAATTTAAAGTTATTTTTACGCATGATGTCGATAAGATCGGCAAATCGAGATGGTCCGCGATATTGACCGAGATCAAAAATGTTCTGCGTTTGCGTCTGAGCGGTCTGCCCGGTATTCTTTATCATCTGTTTAATTACCGCAATCCTGCCGATACCTTTGATTTGTTAAATAAATTAGAGCAGGGGCAGGGCATTTATTTTTTTATGCCTAAAAGCGAAGATGGTCATTTATTTGCTTCAAAAAAGATCCAAAAGCTGGTTAAAAAACTTGATCTGCTCGGCTATAAGATAGGGATACATCCCGATCTTAAAAACCCTCTCCCATCTTCTCCGCCTCTGGCGGAGTATCAGTTTTCCGGGAGAGGGTGTTCTCAACCCGAACAAAGTGAGTGGTTGAGAACGGGTGAGGGTAATTTTGTACCGGCTTGTTCCCGCAATCACTTCCTCTTATTTGATGTCAATAAGACCTGGGACGAACTGGCGGCGGCGGGTATTAAAGAGGACTACACGCTGGCGTATGCCGATAGGCTAGGGTTTCGCGCCGGCTGTTGCAGCCCTTTTAAAGTTTATTCACTGACGCAGGAGCGAGAACTCAATTTGACAGAGTTTCCGCTGACGATGATGGATGTTACATTATATGCTTATCTGCGCTTAAGTCCGCAAGCGGCCTGGGGTGAATTTATTAAATATTATGAAACTATAAAAAAATATAATGGTATTTTTATTCTGCTCTGGCATAACTTTTCTCTAGACGAACTCCGCTGGCGCCGTTTTTACGCCAAAGCTGTCCGGTATCTTTGGAGCTAAGTCTACTAATTTTACGTTGTTGTGTAGTAACCTGATGCTTCCCATTGATGGGCGTCATACTGAGCCGGCACATACTACGCTAGATTAGCTTCGGTAGGGCCTGCCCTGCGAAGCTCTTTGAGCGTAGCAGGGGTGAAGGTGACTCTTGGCCCTCTCCCATCTTCTTTTTTTTCAATTTTTTTGGGAGAGGGCGGCGTCAGCCGGGTGAGGGATTTTCTCTCACTCTAGCGAATAGTTTATGGGTGAAGGGGTATATAGTTATGATTTATGATTGACTTTGTGACAAAAATTGAATATTTTATGGTTTACTTTATGACAAAAAAATAGTAAAATAACACTGACTTTGTGACAAAGGAGTTTATTTTGTTTAGAAGAAATGCCTTAGACAAGCTAAAAAAATGGGCAGAAAGCACTAATAGAAAGCCTTTGGTTATTAGAGGTGCCAGGCAGATAGGTAAAACCACAGTTGTTCGTCTTTTTTCTGATAATTTTGTCAATTATATTGAATTAAATTTAGAAAAAAAAGCTGATCGGCTCCTTTTTGAACAAGACCTGCCGGTTAGCAAAATAGTAGAATCGTTAGCGTTAAAGCATCAGATTTCTTTTCAGGAAAGATCGTTGCTTTTTATTGATGAGATACAAAATTCTCCTGCGGCTGTTGCTATGTTGCGTTATTTTTTTGAAGAATTTCCCCATATTTATGTAATTGCTGCCGGTTCGTTACTGGAAAGTTTAATTGATAAAAATAAAATAAGTTTTCCTGTCGGTCGTGTTGAATACTTTTTTATGTATCCTTGTTCATTTCAAGAATTTTTAACTGCAATTAACCAGGAACAATATTTGCCGCTTTTTTTTAAAGAGCCTTACCCGGTTCACTTGCACAGTCAATTATTAGAATTATTTAACAGATATGTACTTATAGGGGGAATGCCGGAGATAGTTGCTAGGTATGCGCAAACCGGCAATATTGCTGATTTGCAGTTATTATATAAAAGTTTAATTGCCGGTTATTTTGATGATATAGAAAAATATGCTCCCCGTGAAAGTTTGGTAAAAATAATTCGCCATGTTATTAGATCTGCCCCTTTTGAGTCTGGTAAGCGTATTAAATTTCAAAATTTTGGTAATTCTAATTATAGTTCCCGAGAAGTGAGTGAAGCTATAGCAATATTACGCAAAGCCTTATTGTTGGATATTGTTTATCCTGTTACGGCTACCGCGTTACCTTTACAGCCAAATGTTAAGAAATCTCCTAAACTGCAATTTTTTGATATTGGTTTAACTATCTTTATGTCGGGCTTGCAATCTCAGTTAGTTACTCTGGCAGATTTTAGCGAAATTGAGCGCGGCCGTATTATTGAAAATGTTGTTTATCAGGAATTAAAGGCAAATTCGTTGACCTATGGTTTAGAACAACTCTCTTTTTGGGTTAGAGAAAAAAAACAAGCCTCTTCAGAAATAGATTTTATTTATCCTTTTGGTAATAAACTGATCCCTATTGAGGTTAAATCCGGCAGTGCTGGTCGTTTGCGTTCTTTGTCTGTTTTTATGGATTTGGTAGAACATAATTATGCTGTGCGCTTATGGTCTGCTGAATTACGCATAGATCATTTAAAAACGTTAAAAGGCAAAGATTATCAACTACTCAATTTGCCATATTTTTTAGTAGGAATGCTTGATAAATATTTAGCCTGGTTTTTGCCTACTTCAGCCCGCAGCTGAGGTTCTCTAGTATTATTTTCTTTTAAAGAGAGTTTGGCCAACTCTGGCAATATGTGTGGCGAGTTTTTCATCCAGATCTTTATTTAAGTGGACCAGATCAAATTTATAGGGCAGGTAGAGGTTCTCCAGGTCGTTGGCTATGCTAAGTAAAAGGTCATTAGTAAAAGTTCCTTTTAACGCCAGATCAATATCGGACGAAGGTTTGTTGGTTCCTTTAGCGCGTGAGCCAAATAAAATAATTTCTTCTACCGGCTGGTAGTTAGTAATGATCGCAATTATATTTTTAATGATCTTTTGATCTAGCCCGGTCATTAAAGTTCTTCTTGCAGTCTGACCGCCAGGTCCTGGAATAATTTAAAATATTTATTCTTAATAGTTTTAATTAACTCTGCGGCGATCTTTTTATTATAAGTATGGGTAGAGAGATTGCGGTTTTTCAGCATTTTAAGCCACTCTTCGCCCTTGCTGATGTAGCCGTCCTGAAAGCTCTGTTCTAAAACCGGGCGTGCGCCTCTAGTATCTAAGTAGCCTTTATATTCTAGAAGGTCCTGCAGTGTTTTCCAGGCCAATTCAAAACAGTACTCAAAACGCTGGATCAAACCTTCTTCTTCAAGCTCGTTATAGTTTTCTTGTTTAACTGCTATGGTCAGCTGTTGTAAAGCTTTCTGGTAGTTTTGAAAGCGTTGCTGCCAGCGGATATCTTCTTGGTCTATCATGGGTAAATTATATATTAATTAAAGATACCGGGCAAATTTTGTGATTTAATTCCGGCCTGCGGCCAAAGGGGGATATAGCTTATGCCTGATTTTATGACAAGCTAGCCGGCGTGTTCCCGCTCGCCGCGATCCCATATTGACAGCTTTAATTAATAAATGTAAACTATAGGTAATTAATATTAGTTACCTATGGTGTATATATGGATTATTTAAGAAAATTAATGAAAAGCAGAAAAACGGTTTTTAATGTGCGTGAACTGGCCGTTTTATGGAACATTAATAACCAAAAATATTTGAAATCAAAAATATATTATTGGACAAAAAATAAGAAATTAATTTGTATCAAGCCTGGCATTTATGCACTGGATGAGAAATATCAACCATATGAATTGTCCGCTAAGTTGTGTTCTCCCTCTTATATTAGTTTAGAAACTGTTTTAAGAAAAGAAGGGTGTATTTTTCAATATGCTTCAGGTGTAGCAGCGGTTAGTTATTTAAGCAGGAGTTTCTGTTATCATAATACTAGTTATTTTTATCGCAAAATAAAAGAAGAGGTGCTTTTAAACAGAAAGGGTATTATTAATAATGATCTGTATAGTATTGCTTCTTTAGAAAGAGCTTTTTTGGATATGATCTATTTAAATAAAGATTATTATTTTGATAACTTAAAAAATATAAATTGGCAAAAGTGTCAAGAATTGGTTTCTATTTATCAAAATAAAGCGCTGGAAAAGCGTTTAATTAAATATAGGAAAGACTATGCTGGATAAAAATAAACATGAATTAATTTTAATTAATATTCTTAAGGATATTTATCGCGATCCTTTTTTAGCTTCGCGTTTAGGTTTTAAGGGGGGTACCGCCTTATATTTGTTTTATGATCTAGATCGTTTTTCTACTGATCTAGATTTTAATATTTTAGCGGATATTTTAGATGACCAGCAAATTTTTGATAAAATTATTGATATTGCCAAAAAATATGGCGAGTTGGAATATCAGCGCATTAAAAGAAATACTATTTTAATTGTGTTGTCTTATGAAAAATTCAAACAAAAAATAAAGATAGAGCTTTCCCGTCGCGATTATGGCGATGAGTTTGAATTGAAAAATTTTTTAGGTATTTCTCTGCCGGTAATGAAAAAAGAAGATATGTTTTCGCATAAACTTGTAGCAATTACCGATAGACCTCAGCTGGCTAATCGTGATCTATATGATGTTCATTGGTTTTTAAATAAGCATATTGAAATTAACGAAAATATTATTAAATTAAGAACGGGCAAAAACATTAAAGAATATTTAAATTTACTGGTGACCTTTATTGAAAAAAAAGTTGTTAATAATAAAATCCTTGATGGCTTAGGTGAAGTTCTAAATGAAGAACAAAAAAAAGAGATAAAAAATAATTTAAAAACTGATTTAATCTTTCTATTAAAAGCTTATTTAAAGGTTTTGTAAACAATAGCTTATGCCTGACTTTATGACACATTGATGGGGAAGCTGTCATGAACCTGAGCGGCTTGCTATGCACCCAATGTGGTGCATAGAGCGAATCAATTTTGGGAGAGGGCGGCGTCAGCCGGGTGAGGGGGATTTTGTCTTGGCTGCAACTGATGCAAGATAGATCGTAAAAAGAGTATATTTGCTTGATTTATTTCTTTTTAATGTTATAATTAACACGAAAAAGAAATATAATCAGGGAAAATAATGAATTTTATTGATTTTAAAAAAGAATTTAAAGATTATCTGGTTTTTTCACTTAAAGATATTAAAAAAAGCCAGGCTGCTTTTGATCGGCGCCGTTTAAGTGAATGGCAAGAAAAAAAATATTTGATCAAGATCAGGCAAGCTTATTACATGTTTGCCGATACTGAAATTAATGAACCGATCCTTTATTACATTGCCAATAAAGTTTATCAGCCCTCGTATATTTCTTTTGAAATGGCTTTAGCGTATTACGGCTTAATACCGGAAAGTACTTATGGCATTACTTCTGCTACTACCAAAAAAACCAGCAATTTTTCGACTGTTATTGGCTATTTTAGTTATAGAACACTAAAAAGTGCTTTAATGTTTGGTTTTAATTTACAAAAAGTTGGCAATAAATATTTTAAAATAGCAGATCTAGAAAAAACTATCTTAGATTATTTATATATAAATATTCATCTTACCAGCAGTGTAGATTTTGAAAGTTTAAGAATTAATAAAGAGGAGTTGTTATTAAAAATAAATTTACCAAAAATTGAAAAATACCTAGAACAGTTTGACAATAAAGCCCTGACCAAAAGGTATCGTGAATTTATGAGGTTTATAGAGCATGCTTGATCTAGCACAAATTGCCGCACAATATCCGCAACCATTAAGCGGTTTTAAAAGAAATATTTTAAGAGAATATATTCAATATAAAATATTAGAACTGATCTTTAATTCTAAATATGCTAACCGGCTCTCTTTTATGGGTGGTACCGCTTTGCGAATAATATATAATACTAACCGTTTTTCAGAAGATCTTGATTTTGATAATTTCAACTTAACAGAGAGTGATTTTATAGCTATTTCTAAAGAAGTTGAAAAAGGTCTTACGCTGGAAGGTTATCAAGTAGAGTTAGTTAATGTTTGCAAAGGGGCGTATCGCTGTAAAGTTAAATTTCCTAATATTTTATTTGATAATAAGCTCTCGGATATTAAAGATGAAAAGATCTTGATCCAGTTAGACACACAAGAACAAGGGTTTCTTTATACTGCCGATAAAAAAATAATTAATAAATTTGATGTCTTTTCTCAAGTTTTTGTAACGCCTTTAGATATTTTATTATCTCAAAAAATTTGGGCTGTTTTTAATCGCAAGCGCGCTAAAGGGCGAGATTTTTTTGACATCACTTTTTTACTTACGCAAACAACACCAAATTATGAGTATCTAAAATTAAAGTTAAATATTGATAATGCTCTAGAGTTAAGGGCAAAAATTTTAGAACGGTGTGCGGAAATTGATTTTGAGCTATTGGTTAATGATGTAAAACCTTTTTTGTTTTATCCCAAAGATAGTGTAAGGATAACATTATTTAAAGAGTTCATTAAGGATGTTAAATTATGAATATAGGGCACTATTATCAAACGGCTGCAGCCCTTTTAAAGTTTATTCACTGACACAGGAAAAAGAGCTTGATCTAATGGAGTTCCCGCTGGCGCCAAAGGCGACTGAAGTCTATCTAAAAGTCTGTCAATAAAAAAATATC
>CAYUXF010000022.1:0-24883 GCA_964448755.1 uncultured bacterium | reverse complement strand
AAAAAATACTGTCGATATAAAAAATTCTAGAAAAAATTTTTTATAAAAACAAACTAGTAATTGCAAAAAAAACATTATAATAAAAATGGAAATACGCAGGGAAAAGGTTATTATAAAAACGATTCTTTACAAATATGCGTATATTTGTAATAATATTTTTACAAATATGAAAAAAAGAGTTTTGTATAAAGAATTAATGAAATATATTGACCATAAGAATGCATTGGTTATTACCGGTATGCGGCAGGTTGGTAAAACTACGTTAATGCAGCAAGTGTTTGATACCATTGATCAGCCGAAAATTTGGTTCGATTTTGATAATCCTTTAGATCAAAAAATATTTGAGGAACTGGATTATAATAATATTTATAAAAGTTTGCAGTCTCTAGCAAATACTAAAAAAGAACGATTATTTGTTTTTATTGATGAAATTCAAAATTACCCTGAAATAACCAAGGTCATTAAATATTTAATAGATCATTACGCTGTTAAATTTATTGTTACCGGATCTTCTAGTTTTTATTTAAAAAATCTTTTCCCGGAATCTCTAAGCGGTAGAAAATTTCTTTTTAATTTAAATCCTTTAAGTTTTCAGGAGTATCTCTATTTTACCGATCAACAGAAAGAAATTACTTTAAATAAAAAAAGAACTATTAAAGATATTTTAAAACCGATCTCGCTTATTCAGTATGAGAAAAATATTAAAGAATATCAAAATTATCTGGAATTTGGCGGTTTCCCGGAAGTTGTATTGACACAGGACAGAGAGTTGAAAAAAAAGGTTTTAAAAAATATTTTTGCCTCTTTTTTTGAAAAAGATTTAAAAATCATTGCCGATTATAAGGATATTAGAGAATTGCGTGATCTGATTTTGTTGTTAGTTCCGCGGGTTGGGACAATGCTGGATATTACAAAATTAGCTGGTGAGCTGGGTGTAGATCGTCCTAAAATTTATAATTATCTGGAGTTTTTGCAGGGTGTTTTTTTTATTAAGTTATTGCCTAAATTTTCGCAAAGTATTGACAGGGCTGTTGCTGGCGGTAAAAAGGTTTATTTTAGCGATACCGGAATTTTAAATGTTATCGGCAGGGTTAATGATGGGCAGTTATTTGAAAACAGTGTAATTAATCAATTAAGTGAATTTGGTCAATTGAGTTTTTATAATAAACGCAATACTGCGGAAATAGATGTTGTTTTAGATAAAAAGATCGCGTTTGAAATTAAATTAACGCCGACAGAAAATGATCTTAATAAACTAGAAAATATTTCTGAGAAAATAGGTATTGATCAATGTTATTTAATTGGTAAAAATTATAGAGATTTTCGAAAAACAATAACAGCGACTGGATTGTAATTTGCACCTTAATTCGCACCCTAATTATTTGCAATAAACCGGCTGAAATACCGATAACTGGAGGCAATAGATTTACAGGAGCGGTATAATATTAGCATGATAAATTTAAAAGTTATTAAAGCGGCTGAGCGGTTTAAAAATAATCGCTTAACCAAAGCTAAATTTTTTGTAGAAAAAAATATTGATATTATTGGTTCTGGTCAAAAAAATAATGAGATTTCTTTCTTTTCTGTAGATGCGTTGACCGACGAGGACATCCTTGATGTGGCTGAATGCGGCCATCCTGTAGATGCAGTGCTCATCATTACTCCGGAAGAATGGGAGGCTCATGTGGCCTTTCTGAAGTCAATTCGGCGTGGTCCTGATCCGGAGGAGAGAAGATATACTAGAGAAGAGCTCGCTGAAAAATATGCAGAACTTGGTTGGGAATTGCCGGATTATTCTAAAAAGCAGTCAATGACAAAAGAGTGGCTAGAAGAAACAATTGAAGATTTTTATTCGTCATCGCCAGAGGAGCAAGAAGAAGTAATGAGCGTTATTGATGATTTTATTGAGCAGGCGAAAGAAAACGATAACGAGATCTAAATTTCCAATATTTTTGCTGTATTATTATCTCCGGGATATATTTTTAATTCCTCTCCAGGCCTTGTGCCTGCCGCTAATTTTAAATAGATGGTATATTTTTTTTGGTCTGCATCACTTAGCTCCAAAATTATTTCGTGCGGGTCTTCTTTTAGTATGGTGACATTATTTGCTCGGAAACTTGGTTTTTTCATATAGATATAATTAGCAATTTTTACATACAGTGGATTAGAGTCTTGACGCATAGAGCCGAGCGTTAATTGAACGTTCGAAATATTTTGTTTTATTTTTAAAATATCCTGTCGTTGTTTATTGGTTAGCTTTGAGGATGTTTGTTGCATAAAATCATCGATTTTTCTCAAAATTATTTTCTTGAGCTCGCTTTTTATTTCATGAGAGCGGCTGAAATCATTGCTTTTTAAAAAACTGTATATTTTGTGCAAGTAATTTTGATAGGCGAACAATTCTTTTTTTTCTATTCTTGCTATACCAATATTGTTTGCCGCATCAAAATACAATTTATTTGGAATTTTAGGGTTAGTGTTTTGTATGGAATGCAGGATATTTGAAACAATTAATTCATCCATTATTTTACTGATATTTTCAGGCGTTAAATTTTTTAATATTGATGTATTGTAATTTAATATTTTTTCAATTTCTGCTTGGTTTTTGTCTGCAAAATTATATTTAGAGAACATGTCGTTAAAGATTATTATTTTTTTCAGCATAACTAGCTCCTATAATTAGTATGCCCATTTTTTGCTGATTTATACGTAGCTTTTTATAGAAGTAATTTTTTGTAAGGTTAGTTGCATGGTAAGCAGTGTTTTATTAAAAAATTGCAAATATTTGCAATAAACCGGCTAAAATCCCGATAACTGGAGGTAATAGATTTACAGGAGCGGTATAATATTAATATGATGAATTTAAAAGTTATTAAAGCTGCCGAACGGTTCAAGGCAAACCGCGTAGATAAAGCCGAAAAGCTTTGTATTAAGAAAGATCTTAAGGTTTTTGGCCCAGATCTTAATGCGGTCGGTAAAAAGATAGTTAGATACCCTGTAGATGTCCTCAATGATAAAGATATTGTTAAGGCGGGGGAGTCGCAAGGCGAAGATGTTTTTATTTTTTCAGATGAGGCTATGGATAAACTGAATGATCTCCTTGGCAAAGAGCCCGGTTCAAAAATAGAGATGACGCTCAAAGAGTTTTTAAACGGCGGTTATTTGTCCGAGAATGATTTAGATAAAATTATGGATGAGATAATTTCCCGGGAGGAGGAGTTTATTGTTAAGCCTGCACTGACGCAGGAAGAAATAGATGCTTTCATGGAGCCAGATGGCCATTATATGGCGCCTTATGATCAAAGCCAAGAGAGCACAGAACCTACGATATGTGAATTCCTTACGGAGGCGGCTTATGAAGCGCTAAGAGCTGCCCATGAAACTGGTGATCAGAAAATTATTGACAGGGTCTGGGGTGATATTTCGTCAGGAAAATATTACTATGATAATGAAGAATGGAATAGGCGAAAAACTGAAAATGATTCCGCTGTGGTGACCCAAGATGAAAATGAGATAATAAAAATTATAAATTATTTTTTTGGGACAGAATAAACTTACTTTATTCCCAATATATTATTGGTATGCTGGTCAGCTGTAAGTATTTTAAATGGTTCACCTGGTCTTGCACCGCCGCTGTATCTAAAATGTAAATGAAGAATTTTATTGTCTGGTGAAGTGAGTTCTACTGATATTTCTTCTGTAGTCTCTCTCATTATCTCTATATGATAATCGCTAAAGCCCGGTTTTTTGACATATATTTTATTGGCTAGTTCTCTATAAATTGGGTCAGCATCTTCTCTTAATTTCTTGACAGTAAACATTGTTTTTTTTATGGTTTCCTCTATTTTCTCAATCCGTTTTTTTTCTGTTGGTTGAATTTCTTTGGCAAATGTTTTTTTATATGTATTAAGATCACTAATTACTTCTTTTAATAATTGGTGTTGAATCCTATAATTTTTTTTGATGACGGGGCTGTTTAATACACCAATTATTTTTTCTAAATAAGTTAAGAAACAGCTGTTCTCTTTTTTTCTGGCATTAAGCCCTAATAGCAATAATAATTTACGGTATTTTACTGGTACGTTATTATTTTTATTAACAATAATATTTGTGATTTTTGGTAATAATAGTTCGGAAATTATTTTTTCTGAACTTTTGGCATCTAGTTTTTTAAGTGTTTCTTGATTGGTAAAATCTAAAATATTTTCTATGAAATTTTCTGGAGATTTTTTGAAATCAATTTTTTGAAAACGGCTATTGTATTCAGTGTTTTCATCCTGTTTATCGGAAAGAAAATAAGCTATAACTTTTTTCAGCATAACTAACTCCTTATGGTTAATATATGCCCTGATTTACGGCGATTTATACATTTTGAAATAACCTAAATTTTGCAATCTCTTGGATACTGAGCCGTTTAGATGTAAAATCATTAAAATATGAATAAATTATTTGAGAAAATTTTTCGGCTTCTTTTTTCCAGATCCATTAAGGCAGAGGTAGATAAGTTTTTTAAAAACAATCCGGTGCTTGGCGGGGAAAATGAACAAGCTTTACAAGAGAAAAATATCCAGGAAATGTCCGAAGATGAATTTTATAATTATCTGACCGATACTTCCGGCACCGGCCGAAAAGACAAAGACTTTTATAATTTTATGTTTGACTACATTCTTACCGCGTATCTTGACGGCGAAATTGACAGTAAAATGTTGACCGATCTCATTGGTATTGATAACCCTTATGAACTGAACCGCTATGCCGAGAAAATGATGCGCGGCTTTAAACTGCAGGGTAAATTATATGAAGATCTGGCCCGTTACGAGCAAAAAGGGGCCGGCGCTGAAGAGCTCTATTCTTTGGTGTTGCCTAACTACATTTACGACAAAGAGAAAAAAGAACTGAAAATAAAGTCGTTTAAAGATATGAAAGAAGCTATTAAAGCCAGTCAGGCAGAGATGGAAAAACAGCGCCGTTTAATTGAGTATGCCAAAATGCAGGCGGCGGAGAAAAAACGGATAGAGAAAAATAATATCAATGTACTGGCTAATTCGCCGGAAGTAGTGGAAATGATCGCCGATAATAATGATTTTTCCTCTGAGGCGCAGGAGATAGAAAAGAAAGCGCATATCTTATATGATCAGGCCAAAGAAGATAAAAAGAAGGTCGTGATCCGCCGTGCTAAAAAAGAGAGCACTTCTTCGGTCAGCAACAGACGTGAGAGCGAGATGTCGCCGGCCGAGCTGATAGCTTACCGCCGCGCGGTCTTGCAGAAATTGCGCCGCGATGTTGACAGTTCTGCCAAGGGCGGCAGTTTAAATATTAGAACATAGGAGCTAAGAAATGGCCAAAGAAAATAATGATCAAGAGCCGCAGCAGCGCGAGAATATTTATGGTGCCGGCGGTTCTACAGCGCCAATTTCCGGCCTTGGCGGCATGTCTCCCGCCGAACGGGTCCGTTACATTCAAGAGGTGCAAAAGGCCTCGCCGCTGAGCAGAATAGTAGCGTCCGTTAAAAATTTAAAAATGGGCGACTTTGGTCTTTCTAAATTGTTGTTTGACCGACAGGCGGAGTTATTTAAAGGTGTCAAAAGTTTTTACAATAATGTGCGCGGCAAACGCGGTGTAGAACAAATGAACCAGCATATTGCCGGCTTAACAACCAATGTCAATGGTGTGGAGCGGCTCTTACACGAAATGGAGCCGGGTGCTAACGTCAATTTGCTGGACGGCAAAGAGATAGATAAAAAACAGGGTCTTTATGTGGATATTGACTGGGCGCCCAAGAAAAAAGGGCAGGTGGAGTAAGACGCTAATTGCCTCTGGACAACAATGGTTTAATTACATATAATTTTAGTTATAAAAAGAGGGGGATTCTTTTTTTGTTTTTTTCGGCAAAATATCTTTTGCGTTTTTTTCTGTCTATTGGCATTTTGTTTTCTTATGCTTTTTCCGCGCTTGCTTATGATCAAACTATTGAAGAACTGGCTAAGGGCGGTATTAATCAGGGCGGCTACAAAGCGGTAGCGCGTATCCAGATAGGCGGCAGCAGCACGCTGGCAAAAATTGATTTTAAGAACGAAAGCACCGAAGTCCCTTTTGGTAAAAATTATATTTATAAAGTTGCGTTATATGTTAGTAATCAATCTCAACAACAGTTCAGCGATGCTGTCTGGGTTCAGGATGTTGATTTTTCCACAGAGGGCAGTTATTCCGGGACATATAGTTTTTCCGGGTTGTCTTACGGCGGCGGGACTACGCGAAATTATTTTATTGTCTACTATGCCAGCAAGAATGCGCCGGCAGATAAAAGTGCCGGTCTAACTATTGCTTATCTCCATGATACTTCTGCTGTTTCTTATGAGGTCAATAAGACTATTTCGGCAATACCGATCAATGCCTATGGTGTTTATTTAGTAGCTGGCAGCACTAAGAAAATAGACGCCGCCTCTATTCCTGGTGCTGATATGGAGAATTTTCCTGCCTTTGAGTTTATGCTTGAGGCTAAATCTAATCAAGTTGATATTTTTGAAATTCAAACTTTGACAATTTATGATATCAATAGTTTTTTTGCGGTTAGTCCAGTTAACACAAGAAAAATAACAAACATTATTTTAATGGAAGATAGAGGATATAATAATACGCCGCCTAACGAGGAATTTTCTTTTTCTGAAGAAAAAGAATTAGTGTCTTTAAATTTAACTATTGGCGGAAATACTTCTTCTGAAGTTATCTTTAATATTCCCGCTAGTAGAAGACCAACTTTGAACGGTAATACCGGGACTATTTCTGCGCAAAAACGACGGAAATTTTATCTGATCTATGATATTGGTTCTGGTGTTCAAAGTGGCGACAAATTCTCTGTTGCTTTGAAAAATGGAACCGCAGAGAGTTTAACGACAACGGCCAGTGCCTATAATTTAAATGGTATAGCAGAGCCGCCGGCGGAATCTGAAACAGCTACATATGAAGTGCCGAGCAATACGCTGACAATGACCGATTATAAAAACCTGGTCACTTACTGGCCTTACACCCCTGCCGCTGTCATTGCCGGCCAGCAAAATGTTGAATTTTTAGATGTAGAACTTAATGCCGCCAATAAGTTTGAAAATACTACCTGGACAATTACTAACGGCGGCAAAGTTCCTTTTACAGGAAGTTCAGATTATGGGATCACGAATGTTTCTATTTGGCGGGTAGACGGTACTAATGAATATCTCATCGGTTCAACCAAAACTTTTAAAGACAGCAAAACTGCCGAAGTTACCGGTATAACTATTCCTTCGGATAGACATACATATAGAATAAAGTATGATTTTGGTGTTTTGAGCGGCGCTAAGAAAGATGATGCTAATAACATATCGGTAGAAGATGCCCGCTGTGTTTTGACAGGGATTAGCGGCGTTCAATATGCCGGTTATCCTGTTCCGCCAGATAATTCTGCCGCTTCACCGGTAACGGCATCTATTTTTGAAGTTGTCTATGTCTCTTCTAATGTTGTCAATGTTGTTAATGGCAATCAATTTGAGGTCAGGGTAGGGATTAAAAATAATTCTAATGGTATTCAGAACTTATTAAGTATTCCTATCTATTTAATGCGTGATGCCTGTACGTTAAGATTTTACGAGAATAATATTAATGGTACCGATATTAGCTCTGAATATGTGGTTTCAACGCCTAACGGCATTTTTTCTGCATTAAATGTTGGGCCAGAGGTCAGGGAATTGACGTTCACTGTTTCGGCAGCTAATATTAGAACAGATGGCCCGGTAGTTGTTGATGCCTATATTGGTGCGACAATGAATGTCTCTAACGGTGCCCCCTGTTATTTTAAGAGAGGTTATGACGCTACTGCCTGGCAGCCTGCCGCTAAAGTGGGAAGCACATATACGTATCATACAATTGTTGTTTCCGGTGCTGAAGCTAATAAAAGATCATTCCCTTCTTATATAGAGAAGATCGAGACCAGAAAAACCACGGTAGATACGTATAAACGTTTTGTTAATAATGATATTGTTTATGAAAATTCTCAGATGTTGATCACTTTTTTTGATAAAGGTGCCAATATTAATTTAGCTGATTTTGAAGTTCAGCATAATGGCGTGGTTTTGACTGAGCAGGCTAATGTTTTTGAGGTCAGTCAAAATGCCGGGACAATGCTCATCCATAATCTTGGTTCAACTTCCGGTACTATTTATATTAGAGATAAATATGATATTTATGAGCCATTCTATATTTATTACAATATGAACGATGGTTTTGCGGTCTGGGATGTTTATCCTTACCCGAGCCCCTATAACCCCGATGATGGCGAGTGTAATATTGGTTTTTACTGCAGTGAGGCGGGTGCCAGTTATACAATTTATATTTATGATTCCGCCGGCACGTTAGTTGCCAAAAGCGATAAGTTAACTACTATTAAAGGTTATAATGTCTGGCCGTGGGACGGTGCTCGTCAATTGAGCGGTAAAAAAGTCGGCCGTGGCGCTTATTTGGTTAAGGTCAAAGTTTCCGGCGCCAAGTCAGAAGTTTTTACAACAAAAATAGGAGTTAAATAGATTGTTTAAGCGGGGGGCTTTAAAAAAGATCTTTTGCAAGCTGTTGTTGGTCTGCTTGTTTTTGACGCTTTTTCTCTCTGCCGAGAGCAGAGAATCTACCGACCCTTATGGTTATGTTTTAAGCGCCCGCTCTATAGCGATGGGCCGGACAGCCGTAGCCAGCAGTGAGGACTCCTTTGGTATTTTTTCTAACCCAGCGGCGATAGCTAAAACTGAAAAATTTCAGTTTGGGCTAACGACTTTTCAACTTTTTGAAGAATATACATTTATGGGCTTAAGTTCTGTTTTTAAATTGGGGAACGGCCATATTGGTTTGAGCTATGTCTCTGTAGGGATGGGCGATATTCCGGAAACAGATATAGAAGAAGAGGGGACATCTTTTAGAATTAAACAAATAGATTCTTATGCCGCCAAAGATGAGGTTTTTGGTCTGACATATGCCTTAACACTGGGCAATAGATTTGGTTTAAACGATCTGGATTTTGGTGTTAATTTTAAGGTTGCCAATTCAGCAATTGGCGATGAGGTCCTGACCGGCTGGGGCTTTGATACCGGTATTAAATTTGCACTGCCCGGCCGTTTATTTGAGGGCGTCAGATTTGGCGCTGCTTTGCAAAATATTTGGCCGCCGGTTTTTTCTAAAAAATCTGCCCTTGGCAGCGGTGAAGAAGAAGATTCTGACAGCGGCGAGAGCGAGGTTTCTGATTCCGCTTACCCAATGAACCTGCGCTTAGGGGCTGTTAAGAGTTTTAATCTTAAGATACCCTTCACTAAGATAGCTTTTAATAATGTTTTATTGGCTGCTGATTATGATAATACCGGCATCCATTTTGGCGGTGAATATGTTATAGATCGTTCTCTTTATTTGCGCGCCGGACTTGATGATTTTAAAATGACGCTGGGTCTCGGTTTGAAAGTTTTTACATTTACCGGTTTTGATTATCAGCCGTATACTGTGGCTTTTGATTATGCGTATCATCTTTATGATGAACCGCTGGAGAACATGCACTTTATTTCTTTTTCTGTCCTAGGTGTTACCAAAACACAGACGCCGGAGATAAAGATCCCGGACAGCTCTACCAGTGTTACTGTCGATAGAATATTAGTTCAGGGGTTGGCTCAGGCGGGCTCAGATGTTTCACTGTATGTTAATAATAAATTGAGAAAAACATTTAAAGCGGAAGCGGCCGGAATCTGGACTGCCGAGAACGTTTATCTTGACCAGGGACGCAATGAAATTTATGTTACGGCGCAGTATCCCGGTTATGTGGTCAGCGGCGTTTCTAATTATACTGTGGTTTATTCCGATAATCTTTTGCCGCAGATCAAGACCGATATTTATCGTGAAGGGTCTGTTCTTTATATTAATGTTACAGCTAACAAAACTGTCAAAGCGGTAGCGGTCAGTTTACCGGATGATAAGCGGTTATTGCTTAAATATAATACCGAAGAGGCACTCTGGCAGGGACAATGGCAGATCCCGCTGGAATATATAGATGCTTATTTACATGTTAAAACGGTTGCTATTGATGAGAACGATACAAAATCTGAAATAGTAGAAGATATCATTTCCACAAAATTAATTGCTTATCCTAAAGATAAGACCGTTGTCTACGGCAGTGATCTGGTGATCCGCGGCAAAGTGGCGCCGGAGATCAAAGCCATTAAAATTGGCACGCAGACGCTGGAGCCGGATGCCGACGGCAATTATGCTCTGCCGGTAACGCTGGCTAATATGGGTAAAAATACACTGGAGCTGGTAGCGGTAGATGAGAGCGGTAAAGAGATCAAGACCGCTATTAGAGTATTGCGATTGGATAATGCCAATGATCTGGCTGATTACTCCTGGGCCCGCAAGGATATTGTTGATAACATTTCTCTCGGTGTTTTTGAAAAGAAAGGTGAAGCTTTCTTGCCTAAAGATTATATTACCAGAGGCGAGTTTGCCGCCGCCTTAGCTAAAGTGCGCGGTTTACCTGTAGAACAAAATATAGCCCGCAGTCCTGCCGCTGATGTTTCGCCTACCACCCCTTATGCCAATTATATTAAAGCGGTTATTGATGCCGGGTATCTGGATGTTGATCGTGAAAACAGATTTAATCCGGAACAGTATATTTACAAAAAAGATGCGGTCATGGCGGTCGTGCTGATGGAAGGGTTAGACGTTGCCAGCGTTAAAATAACAATGCCGTTCAAGGATGTGCCGGCCGGCGTGGCGTATCGCCCCTATGTAGCTGCTGCGCTCTCTTATGGGCTTATTCAAAGTGCAGAAAATTTTTATCCTAATAACCGCCTAGACCGCGCTACCGCAGCGGTTTTACTGGCCCGCTCCAAGTATTTTAAACAAAAGACTGAGACAATGTATAACTGGAAAAAAGGCTACGGCGAACAATTTTATGAGGAAGATGCCAGCCAGGGTACCGATGAATTATATGTTGAGGGTAAAGTACTCTCTTTTACTGACGAAAATCAGCAGCTGCGGATAGTTGAACCTAAAGATATGGAAGTTATCTATAAAGAGACGGTGCAAGTTAAAGGCCTGACCAAAGGACAAAGTGTAACTATTAACGGTGTGCCGGTAGTGGTCAATAGCAAAGGGTATTTTACGGCGGAAGTCGGTTTATTGATGGGTAAAAACCTGATAATTATAGAGAGCGCTGATACTAAAGAGCAGATCAGGCTTTTGCGGATGAACGCTTTTAATGATGTTGCAGAGAACGAGGCAGAGTTAGGTAAACAGCTTTTTGCGATGTATCAGGTTTTTGAAGGCGGCAGTTTAGACCAGAACAAAGAATTGACGCGCCGCGAGCTGGTGATGACAATTGCTAAATTGCAGAGAACAGAACCGGACGCTATTCCTGAACCTGATACCGTTGTCTTATGGCCGGAAGCTTTAAAAGCTGTCAATGTTTATGCCGGGCTGCCTGATAATGATAAAACACTGGTCAAAGATAATTCTTTGTATCAGGAAGATAAAGCAATTACCCGCGGTGCTTTTTTAGAACTTTTAAATAGAACAGAAAAGATCAAAGCCATTATCAAAAATTTAAAGGACAGCGGCACATATAATAATGATAAATATAAACCGGATAAGGTTCGTTCCCGAACTATCAGTGTAGAAGAGAGCAGTATTAAAAGCGACGAAAAAGTCGCTTTTGATCTATATTCGGGCAGTAATAAGTCACAGGGCTTTACCAGTCCGGCGGCCGATGATCTTTTTACGGCCGGTTCTGCCGGGATAGTTCGCACAGGTGAATCAATAATTTCCGGCGGCAGCGGCGCCTTGAAGATTTTTTCGCCGGCCAATAATTTTGTGACCGAAGAAAATAAAATAGCCATTAGCGGCATGTCTACCGCCGCAGATGTTAAGATCAATGGCAGAAGTATCTCATTGGATAAGCAAGGAAGGTTTACAGATGCGGCGGCTCTGACACTTGGTAAGAATAGTATTAAAGTCAGCAGTAGTGCCGATCAGCTCTATATTAAAGGGGTTCGTTTAAAAACCTATGCAGATATTGCCAGTTTGCCTGAGAAGCGCGCTATTGAGTATTTGGCAACACTCGGCTATTTTGGCGATTCCTTAAACTTTGAGCCGCAGAAAAAAATAACCAGAGAAGAATTTGCCAGTTTATTAGTGCGCTTAAGCGGTAGAAAACCGCCGCAGGTATTTAGCGATCCCTACAGCGATGTGCCGGCAAGTTCAGTAGCGGCCGCTTCGATAACTTTTTTAAAACAAAATAATGTTTTTGGTGACGTTGGTGATAAATTTGAGCCCAATAAAATAATTGATCGGCAGGAGGCCGTACTCTGGTTTAAGAAAGTTTCGCGCGCTAATATTGAGGCCGGTAACGGAGAGTTGTTGCGTTTGGATGTTGTCCGCTGGTTTGCTAAAGACAGCAGGCTCCAGGAACAAATAAAAGAGTTGAGGAGTTAAAATGGATAATCTCGGTAGCATTAAGAGCCGCGGTGATTTCAACCAAAAAATAATTAAAAGTGCTCAGCCCGATACTTCGTCCGGCGAAGAGTTTTCTTTAATTTTAGAAGGCGAGGTCAATAAAGTTTCCGATGCTGTTTTAAATAGAGAAAAAGAACTTTCTTTAGAACAAAATAATCAAGCCGCCAATAATGAATTACTTACGGGTCCTTCAGAGAATTCTTTAAAGAATATCTTAAATTTAAGAACAGGCGAAGGTGCTGTTAATGATATATTGCAGAATTTTTCTAAACCTTTCATTGGTAAAAAAATAACTAAAAAAGAACAGATGTTTACCGGTAAAAATGAAGAACCGGAAGCACTGTATGCTGATACCGGCTGGCAGGCTGTCTTTAAAGAGGCAGCAAATAAAGTTTTTGCAGATAAAGAAATAGATCTAACCAAATTAGTGGCTGTTAATGACAAAAAAGCGCTGGAATTAAATCAGCTTTTGTCCGCTGAAGCGGCCGGCAAAACACCTGCGCTGGTTGATATAAAAAATATCTATGCTGAAATAGTTAAAGAGACAGTAACTTTTAAAAAAGATGGTGTGACCAGAATGCGGCTGAGATTAGAGCCGGAAGAACTGGGTAAAATGGATATCTGGCTGGTCTTAGATAATAAAAAACTTTCTGTGGCCATTGTTGCCGCTAACGATGTTAAAGAGCTGCTGGAAAAAGAAGGCGGTGATCTGGCATCTCTGCTTGGTCAAGCGGGATATCAATTGGAGAATTTTAATTTTTCTTCTTTCGGCGGCCAGCAGCAAGATCTGCAAAATAATAGCGAAAATAGGCTTGAGTTAGCGGAAAAAAGAGAAGAGAAAATATTGAATATTTTAAATAAAGAAGATATAATTTCAAATGTTAATAGTCTGTTAACAGATATTGTTGTAGACTATATTATCTAGCTGTAGGGGGGTAAAAATGACGGCAATTATACCGGCAGTCAGCAGTAATTTAAGCGCAGGCAATTTTAGTTCCGCAACACTGGAAAAAGCAGAAAAGTCAGCCGAATTTTTTCCCTTATATATTGAACAGATCATGAATAACAATATCAATTCAATGTTTTCTTTTATGGCTAATCCTTTAGCAGAGGATAGTGAAGATAGTGATGGTTCTTCTGTCTTTGGTCTTTCTAATTCTTACGGCAGTGATCCGCTGGCCGCACTGGGTAATTTTAGCGGCTCAGTTTCCAGTGATCCTTTGAGTTCGGTTTTTAGTAATCAGGGTCTCAGTAGCGATCTTTCTTTTTTGAGTTCTTCTGCAACACTCGGCTCGCTGAAGATCCAGGAGACGTTAAATGGGCTGGTAAATTATTCTAATTTAACCGAGAACAAAAAATGGCTTGGTCAGAATATAACTTATGTTGACCCAACAGACGGTGCCACTAAAACAGGTGTGGTTAGTAAAATAGATATAGAGAATGTTGAAGAGCCGTTGTTCTATGTTGATGGCTTGAAACTGACACTGGATAATATTAAAGAGCTTAATGCTTAAATAAGAGGGGGGCAGGAGATGAGCAACGGACTTTTAGATATAGTTACACAGTCCAGTAACGCAATGAGCGCCTTTGAAATGGGCTTGCAGATCAACTCTAATAACTCTGCCAATATGTCGACGGCTGGTTATAAAGGACTGCGTTATTCATTTAAAACAGTCTTTAACGATGTTGTCAGTGAAGGCATAGAGGACACTCGCACATCTAAGAATCCAACGCAATACGGTTCAAGTGTTTCTCTGGCCAATGTTTCTTTGGATTTCTCGCAAGGAACACTCGGTGAAGGCGGTGCAATGGATTGCGGTATCTTAGGTCGCGGCTTGTTTATAGTTTCGCCGGATGGCGGCAATACTTATTATTATACGCGTAACGGCGAGTTTCATGTTGATGTTACCGGTCAATACGTGGTGGATTCTTCTGGCCGGATGTTAATGGGTACAACGCCCGGCGGCAGCCCTAATTCTTTAGTGCCTGTCCGGACCAATGGCGCTACAGATATCGGCTGGGCGGCTAATGGAGTGTTGATAGATGACTACACTAACTATGCTGACGGCAAAAGTTCTGGTACGCCACTTTACCAGTTAACACTGGCCGATTTTTCTAACGTAGAGGGTTTAACTCAATATGATGGTACCGCTTTTAAGGAGTCAATTACCTCAGGCGCGCCGACTTCTTTTGGTTTTTCTGGCAGCGGCCAGCTTGGTACTATTGAGCCGCAGCAATTGGAAAAATCAAATGTTTTTTATATTGGCGAGGCCATTGATGCGCTGGAAGTTCAGCGGGCAATGAATGCTTCTTTAACGGCAATTAAAATGGCCAATGACATGATCTCACAAGTGACAAATAAACTTTTTAGTTAAAGGATAAAATATAAAGCATGGCCGTAAAATGTAAAGATATAAAACTGCAGCCCTGGATAGGCAACTGGTATGAATACCGTGAGAAAAATAGCTACAATACCAGTTTTATTTTTAAAAACCTGGAAGCAGAGGCCGTTGATGAACTATTGCAGCTTCATTATTTTTTTGGACAGGACCTAATTGACCTTTTGACAGAAAATCTCAAGACCAGTGTTCAGTTATTTAAGGTCTCTGTGGAACAGATGAAATATTCTGAATTTCTTAATGTCTACAAAGGTTATTATGCTGGAGTAACTGTTCCCGGTTCTGATTTTGCCGGCTTGACGATGCTTGTTGATTATTCACTGGCCAATGCTTTTAAAAACAGAGTTGCCGGCGGCAACGCTATTTATCTTAAAAATAATAAAAAATTATCAGATATTGAAGAGGTTATTTTTGGTTTTACTGCCGAACAAATAATTAAATTATATGAGAAGAAATGGCTTAATGTATTTTCCCTGAATCTTGCACAGAAAAATATCCAGTCGCCTAAAATAAAAGTAGAAGACCGTATTAGTAAAACGGATGAAGTTATGGTTTTTTCTGTTAATCTTTCTCTTGGTGAGCAGTATCCGGTAGAGATAGCTTTTTTATTTAGCGGCAGTGATCTTGAAAAACTGGCGGAAAAATATTTTAAAAATATAAAACAAAAAAAGAAAAATAAGACTGTACAACTAAGGCCGGCCTCGGTTAGTAATATTGTTGTGCCGGTAACTGTTGGTATTGGTACGGCGACAGTATCTATGGTGGATGTTTTAAATTTACGGCCTGGCGATGTTTTTCAATTAAATGAGAAGATAGGCGATACGGTTACTATTAAAATAGGTGATAGATCGGAATTTCTTGGCAAGCTTGGCAGTGCCAATGAACGCTTTGCTGTTCAAATTATTGATGGGAAAGGTTTTGCAGCTACAGAAGAAGCTGCCCCGGCTGTTAAGGAAATTGCCGCGCCGGAAGAGCTTTTGCCTGATGAGGAAGAGTTAACGGAAGAAAATGAAGCAACAGATGAGGATTATTTACAAGAGAGTGATGACCGCTCTGATTTTGATGAAAAGGAAGATGATAAAATAAGATTGGCAACTGACCCGGAAGAAGACCCGGTTTTAAGTGAGCTGATGGAAGATAGTTCTGAACATGAAGATGAAGAAGATGGTTTTACCTGGGATATTGATGATCTTTAAATAATAGTAAGATATTAAAAGGAGGCGCTTATGAAAAAGGCTGAAGAATTTGAGAATGAATATAATGAAGAATTGGACGAAAAACTTGACGAGGATTTAATGGAAGATCTTGATGGCGATTTTTCTGCTGGAGAAGATCTGCCAGAAAATTCTGATGAAGAAGAAATTAGTTCTGATAAAGTAGTGCTAGGCGATAATCTTGCTTCTGCCAAGAAGGTCCGGGAATACGATAAAGTAGAGTTTGGTGCTTTAGAAAAAGAACTGGGCGGGCAGATGTTCAGTCAAGATATTTTTGGCAATATTCCGGTTGATGTTAATGTTGTTTTAGGTAAATCTAAAGTCAGTCTTGATAAAATACTGCAGCTTTCCAAAGGCGATATAGTGGAAATAGAGAAAAATATTGGTGAGAATGTTGATCTTTTGATCAATGGGCAATTGATCGCGCAGGGAGAGATCGTGGCAGTAGGGGAGAATTACGGCGTTAAAGTAAATAAAGTTATCGCGCGCTAAAAAATGAAAAATAATTTTTTTTTACTGGTATTTTTTTTAATGCCGCTTTTTGCTGAAGAGGCGGTTTATAATCCGCAATTTTCCGGAGATCCGGTTTCTTTAATTCGTTCTTTTGTGAAATCCATGGTCATTATTATTGTTATGTTGGCGATCTTTTTTTACTGGCATAAAAAAATTCTGCCGCAGAATAAAGCTGTTGGCAGTGCCGGTTCATATATGAGAATTATTGATAAATTAAATTTAGATTACACGACGGTGCTTTACCTAGTGGAGGTTGGCAATGCTTATCAATTATTAACTGTCAGCAATAAAAATATTACGGGCCTTAGTTCTTTTAAAAAAAGCGAACTTAAGCTAGAGTTAAAAGGTAAGGTTGCGGATCAACCTGTTTTTTCCGATTATTTTAAAAAATTAATAAAACCGCAGCCGACAACAAAGAGTAAACCAAAAGCTGTTAAAGCCGGTAAATTAAAATGAAAAAATTTTTATTAAAAAATAATATTATAAAATTTGTGTTGTTTTTTATTGTTTTAGCCGGGGCTTTAGCGGCGGCTAACCCGGTTATTAGTCCGTTGGATTTTGACCTGAATACTTTTTTAGGAACAAAGCAGTTCAGTCAAAATGTAATTTTATTAGTCAGCCTGGCAATGATCTCGCTCTTGCCTTTTTTCTTGATAGCGACAACTTCTTTTTTGCGGACCGTTATTGTCCTGGGTTTTATTCGCAGTGCTGTTGGTACACAACAAACGCCTCCTTCGGCAGTAATAATTTCTATTGCCATTTTTATGACGGTTTTTATTATGACGCCGGTTTGGACTGAGATCTCTACAACGGCAATAGAACCTTATAATAAAGGTTTAATTACGCAGAAAAAAGCTATTGAAAGAGGGTTAGTGCCTTTAAAGAAATTTATGTTAATGCAGACACGTGAAAAAGATATTATGTTATTTGTCCAGTTCTCTAAAATACCGCCGCTTACTAAAATAGAAGATGTGCCAATGTACGTTTTAATGCCGGCTTTTATGATCTCTGAACTAAAAACCGCTTTTCAGATCTCTTTTGTTATTTTTCTGCCGTTCGTGGTCATTGATCTAATTGTTGCCAATGTCTTGCTCTCTCTGGGTATGTTCATGCTCTCGCCGGTAATGGTTTCCTTGCCGTTCAAGATCTTAATGTTTGTTTTGGCTGACGGCTGGTTTTTAATTACACAGGGGTTAATGCAGTCATTTATTTATCGTTAAATTCAATGAAAAAACTGCTGTTCTTTTGTTTGCTACAAATAACGGCACTTTTGATGTCCGCAGAGGTCAATATTGTAGTTGCCGGTAAGAATGTTTCCAGTGAACTGGTTAACGAGGCTCTGCGCAAATATATTGAGCTGAGTCCGCAGTATCATTATGATAACGATATCAACTTTATTCCGGAATATTATCTGCCGCCTCTTTCGGTTGGCGGCTGGCACAGTTTTGCTATGGAATTATTTGCCGGCACAGAAAAAAAAATGGTCACTGTCAATGTTTATAATCAGCCGGTAAAACGACAGGCGATAAGTGCTTTAGTGGTGAGCAATGAGCCGGAGGCGGTTAAACAGACCGGTTTATTGAATTTATTTAGACTGCCAAAAGAAGAAACTATTAGGGTTTTGTTTTATCATAAAAATACCGCTAATAAAAAAATGTTCTTTTCGCTGGAGGTTTATAATCCGCTGCCGCAAAAAGGTGTTTTGTTTGTCTTGGCTGGATTGGGCGGGCCTTCGCTAGATGGTATTTTTGCCGGCCATGCTGCTACTAAAAAGTTTTTTAAATACTCTATTAACGAAGAGGGGATAATCTATAAAATAGAGGCTAATCGGCATAAAAAAATAATTCATCAAGCTGTTTTACCTGGTGAAATATTTTGCGGCGTTATAGAACTTTCTGCGCTGAATGATTCTTTGTTTGAAATAAGGATTCTGGCCGAAGATTACGATTCTTTTGGCCTGGCGAGATTTTTACAGACTAATAAAGAAAATATTGACGGACGTTCGAGCGGTATGTTTTATTTGCCGCATAAAATTACAGTTGCGCCGGAAGATTTTTTGGCAAAAAAAAGAACACTGAGCTGGCGCCTGGGTGATGCACCGTTTATTGTAGAGAAAAATACCGGACGTATCTTGAAAGGGAATTACGGGTTAGTTTATGAATATAATATACCATTAATTAATAATGAGACGACCACTAAAAATATTTCTGTTTTTGCTGAAGCCAATGGCGGTGTGGCCAGAGGAGTTTTTTTAATAAATAATGCTTTGCTAGAAACCGGTTTGCTGGGCGTAAAAAAAGAAAATGCCGTTAAGCCTATTTATCAAATGATTGCCGCACCAGGAGCAAGCAGTACTCTGAATATTAAAACTATGCCGCAGGGCGGTTCTAATTATCCGGTGACACTGATCATTTCCGCAGAATAACTGCTATTTTTTCTTAATTAACATTTAATTTGTTTTTAACCTGGAATTAACACTTGCTTGTTAAGCTGGTCTAAGTAAAAATAAAAAAGGTATAATATATATATGAAAAAAATAATAGCGATAGTTGATGATGAGCCAGATATTTTAAGTTTAGTTACTCTAAATTTAAAAAAAGCCGGTTTTGAAGTTAAAGAATTCGAAGATCTTTACAGTTTTAACTTTTATTTAAATAAAAACATGCCCGATCTTGTTGTTCTTGATCTAATGCTTCCTGATGGCGACGGTTTAACTAAATGCCGTGAATTAAAACAGGAAAAAAGAACAGCGCAGTTGCCGATAATTATGCTGACAGCAAGAGGTGATGAGACAGACAAAATCATTGGTCTGGAGCTGGGTGCCGACGACTATATAACTAAACCTTTTTCCCCTAAAGAGTTGGTAGCTCGTGTCAAAGCGGTCTTGCGCCGGACAGAAAAAAAAGAACCGGCCAGTAAGAATATAATTGCGCTGGGTAAACATATTGTTATTGATCAGGAAAAATATGAGATCTACTTGGATAATGAAAAGATAGAAACGACGACGACCGAGTTTAAAATTCTTTTTTATTTGGCTTCACGTCCGGGTATTGTTTTTAGCCGCGATCAGATTCTCGACCATCTCTGGGGCAATGAAAAAGCGGTTATTGATAGAACAATAGATGTTCATATTAAACATTTGCGTGAAAAAATGGGCAAATATGGCGACTGTATTAAAAATGTCCGCGGCGTAGGTTATAAATGCGTGATCTAAAAAAAACTCTTTTTTTTAAAATATTTTTTAGCTTTGCCGGGCTTTGTGTTTTTTTACTGTTTTTTGTTTTTGTTTTTTCCTTTTCTAAGATCAAACAGCATTATCTGACAGAGCAGAGGAATAATTTGACCAATATTGCCTATGCACTGGCTAATGATCTGACAGGGCAGAAAGACCAGACAGCTTTAAAAAAATATTTAACTGATTTTGAGAAAAAGACGCAGGTCCGTGTTACCTTGATAGATCAAGACGGTAAAGTTCTGCTGGATTCACAGAAAGACGCGGCGTTAATGGAAAACCATGCCGATAGGCCTGAATTTGCAGCGGCCAAAGCAGGTAAACCGGGGCAAGCCTTGCGCTATAGTGAGACTCTAAAAAAGGAGATGCTTTATGTGACACTGCTTTTGCCAGGCCAAGAGACCGTTTTAAGAGTGGGGCTTTTGCTGAGTGATATAGAACTTTTATTATCTTCTTTAAAAAAAGAACTTCTGGAAATATTTTTAATGGTAATCTTACTGGCTTTGCTTTTGGCCGGGTTTATAGTTAAAGGTGTTTCTTTGCCGGCTATTAAGCAGGAAACTGCTAATTTAAAAAGAGATTTTGTGGCTAACGCTTCACATGAATTGCGCACGCCGCTGACCGCAATTAAGGGTTATGTGGAGACGCTGCTGGAAGAATTGAGCGGTCAGCCGCATGAGTACCTGCAGATCATTAAAAATAATACGGAGCGGCTTTCTAATATTGTGGAAGATCTTTTGACGATCTCTTATCTGGAAGAGAGCCAAATTAAGCTGGAAAAAAGCAGTGTTTTTTTGCCGCAAATAATAGATAACGTTAGACATATTTTTGAACAGAAATTAAAAAACAAAAATCTTTTTTTTGCTGTTAATATTGAGCCCGGTTTGCCTGCCTTATTAGGTGATAGCTTTATGCTGGAACAAGTTTTTATTAATTTAATAGATAATGCCATTAAATATACCGAAAAAGGCGGAGTGACAATTAATTTTAAAAAACAAAGTAAGGGCTTACTGGTTGAGGTTTGTGATACCGGTATTGGCATACCACCGGCGGCCCAAACCCGGATCTTTGAGCGTTTTTTTGTTGTAGATAAATCACGGTCGCGCCGTGTTGGCGGTACGGGATTGGGTCTTTCTATAGTAAAACATATTGTTCAACTGCATCAGGGTACGATAGCTGTTGCCGCTAATAACCCGCAGGGTTCGGTTTTCTCGCTCTGGCTGCCCTTAAATAAATAATTTAAAAATTAACACAATCTTTACCGGATAATTATTTTTTCTTAATGATAGAGAAGTAAACTTCTTTTGAAAATAAAGATATTTTCAGAAAGGAGGAACGGATGTTGTATTATCAAGAAAATAGCGATTGCCGAGAACGGCAAAAATCGGCTGTTGAAAATAGATACTCGTTTATTGAACAGGCCGAAATAGGGATACATTTGCCATTTGTTTTTTTTATTAAAGATAAAAAAATAACTCTACCTAACACAGACCAATAAAGGTCTGTGTTGCTTAATTAATTAACACTAAATTAACAAAACAAAAATATCAGCTTAACACGTAACTTTTATACTCAGCTAAAATAAATAGGAGGAAAAGATGAAAAAAAGAATAAGTTTTTTAATGTTGCTTATGTTGTTACTTGCCTTGGCCAGTGCCAAAAATGGTTTTGAATATGCCGGCACAACATTGTTTTTAGAGAATCAGCAGTATCAGGACGGTTATGATAATAAAGGAAATCAGCTGACCGGGGTTAATAAGTATTTTACTCAAAGAGTATATCTTGATGGTTATTATCATTTTAATGATAATAATAAGTTTAGACTGACACTTGATATTAACGGCTATCAAAAAGGGACTAACGGCTATGATTATGAGAATTCCTGGCTTTTTGTTAAATATGCTTATCTGGAATCAAAAAATCTTTGGGGTTTTGATAAAGTTAAGTTTGGCCAGGTTGATACTCCCTGGATCGGTTGGGAAGATAAGCTTTGGGGTAAAAGATTTATGGCTAAATCTATTCTTGATGAACACAAAATTACCAACAGTGCCGACCGCGGTATTTCTCTAGCTAAAAAATTAGGTGACAGTGAATTAACTGTAGCTGTTGTTGGCGGCGAAGGTTATAAAGTGAGGGATCTGGATAATCGCTATAATATAGAAGGCCGCTATACATATAATTTAACTAAAAAACTTTCTGCTTCAATTGGCGGCGGGAGCGGCTATAAAGCGTTAGCCGGTGAAACAAAAGTTTTTTCGCAGCAAGATTGGGATGAAGTTAAACAGCAGGATTATACCGTTGCCAATATAGCGTTTGTTGACAAAGGTAACTTAGTGCTCTCTTTTACCGCTTATGATGAAGTGCAGCAAAAAGATGCCGGCTTAGATGGCGGCTATATTAACCGCAATGCCGGAGCTTCGGCTACGCTGGTAAGAACCTGTCTGTTTAATAAAAATTTAGACTGGGTCTTTAGGCTGGATACTAAAGCGCCAAAATATACCAGCGCTGAAGCAGCTGACCACAGAAAAACACAAACTTCACTGGTGGGTGCATCTTATAAGCTGAATAAAAATATTATGCTGGCCTACAGTAACCTGGCTGTTACTAATGAGTATGGCGATTATTCTAGAAGTCCTGCTCATACACACTTTTTACAGGCAGAAATAAAATTTTAAATTAAAGATGGGAGTGCTGATGTTAAAGCGAATTTTTAATAGTGTTTTTTTAAAGCTGATGCTGGTGCTATTTCTTTTATACATATTTCTTTCAGCTATCGATATGATGTCTTTGGCGTTTAAGTTGTTGGGTAAAGAATTTTCCAAAGGATTGGTCGACGTGACCGCTTCGCCGATCATCTCGCTTTTGATAGGTGTTTTAGTTACTGCGCTCGTACAGTCTTCTTCTGTGACAACTTCTATGGTGGTTGGTTTGGTCTCGGCCGGCACGTTATCTGTGGCCAGCGCTGTGCCAATGATCATGGGGGCGAATATCGGGACAACAATAACTAATACCATAGTCTCTATAGGTCACGTTTCTAACAAGCATGAGTTTCGCCGGGCTTTTGCCGGGGCGACGATCCATGATTTTTTTAATTTATTGACGGTAGCGATATTGTTTCCTCTGGAACTAATGACCGGATTTTTAAGTAAAACGGCCCATTTTTTTGCGCAGATCTTTTACGGCAAGGAGACGCTGGCTCTGAATTATGAGTCGCCAATTAAGGAGATTGCCAAGATCATTCCGGAGTATTTAAAGAAGGTTTTTATTAAAGACCTGGCTTTGAACCAACATTTAGCAGGAATCTTGATCTTGTTGCTGGCGTTTGTTTTTATTTTTGTTGCCTTAACTTTTTTGGTTAAGCTAATGCGTTCTCTAATGCTGGGTAAGATAGAGAGGATTTTAAATGAATTTTTAACAAAGTCCGCCTTTATAACTATTACCATTGGTGCTATTGTGACCATGATGGTGCAGTCCAGTTCTATTACGACATCTTTACTGGTGCCGATGGTCGCTACCGGGATCTTGAATTTAGAGGCCGCTTTCCCTATAACCCTTGGTGCTAATATTGGCACAACAATTACTGCGATACTGGCTGCCTTAGTTGGTAATTTGGCCGGCCTGACAATTGCTTTTGTTCATTTGCTTTTTAATGTGGTAGGTATTTTGTTGATCTATCCTATTAAACGGATCAGGCGTATCCCTATCTGGCTGGCGATCAGGCTTTCTCAGGCGGTAGTTAGAGATAAAAAAGTTATTTTGTATTATATTTTAGGTGTCTTTTTTGTTTTACCGGGCTTGTTAATTTCTTTAGAAAAAATGTTCTTTTAAAGATTAAAAAAAAGGAGATAAAAATGTTTAAAGAATTTATGAAAATATTAATGGATAAAAAAACTATGGTCGATGAAATGGGTGAAGAGTTTCAGCAGATGCTAAAAACTTCTAAAACAATGTTCATTGCGGCGACTGATCTACTTTATTTGGGTGGCGATGAGAAAAAAGTTCATAAGGATATTTTCCCTGCCGATAAAATGCTCAATAAGTTGGAGTGCGAAATAAGGCAGGAGGTAGTTACTCATATTTCTGTAGCTGGTGCCGATAATCTGGCTAGTATGCTGGTCTTTATGTCGGTAGTAAAAGATGCCGAGCGGGTAGGCGACTACATAAAAAATATCTATGATATTGCCGTTAATGTAAAAGATTTTGCTGCCGGCAAATATGGTGAATTGACGCTCGATTTACGGAATCAAATTGTTCTTAAGTTTAATGAAGTTGCTGAAGTTTTTTCGGACAGCGATACTAGTAAGGCTAAAAATTTATTAACAGAAATAAGAAAATTACAGAAGAAATGTGATGAAATAATTATGACGCTGGTTAGAGAGCCGGGTACCGAACGCTCGGTAGCTTATGCGCTGATGGCTAGGTATTACAAGCGGATACTGGCGCATCTTTCCAATATAGCGACAGCGGTGGTGATGCCGGTCAATAAGTTGGATTTTTTTGATGAGGAGAAGAGATAAATTTTAATCTAAAAGTTCTTTCGCTAGTAAAATGCCGAGCGCTGTTTTACTGTCGATGATCTCGCCGCTTTTGACCATTTTTAAGGCGTGTTCAAGAGCAACAGGAACTACCTCGATGAACTCATCGTCATCGTGCTGTAATTTCTGAGGATAAAGTTCCTCGGCTAAAAAATAATACATGTATTCTGTGCAATAGCCGGGCAGTGAATAGCCCTCAAAAATTTTAGTGAGTTTTTTAGCTTGATAACCGGTCTCTTCCGCCAGTTCTCTCTGGGCTGCTTTTATTGGCGATTCATTGTGCTTTACTTGTGCCGAGCTGGTCGAGGTATCCATATTGCCGGCAGGGATCTCTAGAAGAAATTTGCCGGTAGGATAACGATATTGTTTAATTAACAAAAGCTCTTTTTTTTCATTGACCGGAATAATAGCGACCGATTCGGCGTGTTCTACCCAGCCTCTTTGGCCGGGCTGGCCGTTGGGTAATAAAATATTGTCTTCATA
>CAYUXF010000021.1:23878-26385 GCA_964448755.1 uncultured bacterium | reverse complement strand
GTTGCAGAAAAAATAAATAAGTATAATATTAATAATATTGGTATCTCTCATTGCACCGGTGCTATGCTCACAAAATATCTGCAGGCAGAAAATGTTTTTAATTTTAATACCGGTGATAATTTTTTAATTTGAAAAAGGAGTTTTGGGAAATGCAGCAACAACAAGCAGATTATTTAAAGGATCGTCAGAAAATAAACGATGTTATGCAAAAGATCAAACATAAAATATTGGTTTTAAGTAATAAGGGCGGTGTGGGCAAAAGTACTGTCTCTGCTAATTTGGCACTGGCTTTGACGCAGAAAGGCTATAAGGTCGGGATGCTTGATGCCGATCTGCATGGTCCTTCTCAAGCTAAGATATTTGGGATAGAGAATGTTAAATTTAGTGTCAGCGGCACACATGAAGATATAGTTATAGAACCGCTGACAATTAATGATAAATTAAAACTTGTTACTACCGCGGCAATTATTGATAGTGTTGATGCGCCGCTTATTTGGCGCGGTCCTTTAAAAATGAGCCTTATTAAGCAGTTTTTGTCCGATGTTTCCTGGGGTGAGCTTGATTTTTTGGTTATTGATTCACCGCCTGGGACCGGCGATGAGCCGTTGACTATTTTGCAGATGCTGCCGGGTATTGATTTTGTGGCTATTGTTACAACGCCGCAGGAGATGGCTTTGTTAGACAGCAGAAAGGCTGTTAATTTTGTTAAACAATTCAATATTCCCCATATCGGTATTATTGAAAATATGTCGGAATTTATCTGCCCTCATTGTGGTGGGGTTGTGGAGTATTTTAATAAAGACGGCGGCAAAAGAGCTGCAGATGAAATGGGTATTGAGTTCTGGGCTAGTATTCCTTTTGACACTGCGCTGCTGAATGTTCTGGAAAAGGGGACCATTAAAAATGATGCTGTTAAAAAAGAGTTTTCAGAGATAGCAGATGATCTTATAAGGAAAGTTGTTAAGTAAAAATGAAGACTAAAAAAGAACTGGCTATTAAACATTTTATCGGCAAGGACGGTGTAGAGCGCTATAACTGTGTACAGACTGTTCTTAATGTTTTTAATGAAGATCAAAAGCATGATCTGGATATTTATAAATATCAGGGCGGCGGCAATGCGCCCGACGGTCTTTGTGGCGCTGTTTATGCTGCTAAGCTTATTGCGCAGGAAAAACATACCGATGTGCTTGCTGAACTTGAGAAAATTTTAGGTCATTTGACCTGCAGGGACTTGAGAGCTAATCGTGTTTCTTGTCTGCGTTGTATTGAGGAATCTGTAAATATTCTGCAAAATAATTAAAAAGCCTCTAGAAAATTAATGTAAAATGCCGGTCCGGAAAGGCCTTGTGGTGCATTATGAAACGCCAGGTCTAATCTAATGTTTATTTTTCTTTTTTCATTGATCTGATACCGGAGTCCGGCGCCAAAGGCAGTATTGAAAAGATCTCCTTTTAAATGCTGAAATTTATCGGCGACCTGCCCAAGTGCAATAAATGTTACGCCTCCCCAGTTGTTCTTTAGACCAAAACGATATTCTTCCTGAAACGCCAGATAGGTTTTATCGGTAAATCTTCCTCTATAATAGCCGCGCATTATTTCTTCACCGCCCAGCTTCCCCATTTCGCTAAAAGGAACTGCGCCTGTGGTGTTTTTTAAAATCAGCTGGCTGGCTAAAACTTTTTTTTCTTGTAGTTTATGAAAATTCTTTATTTCGCCAAGATGACTGGCATATTCATGATCGCTGCCAAACGATCTTTTGTAAAAAAGAGATTCCCAGTAAAAGCTATTGCCGTTTTCTGGATAAAATTGCGCATCGCGAGAATCTTTTAGAAATTTAAAGCCCAGGCCGGAAACAATAGCCCCTTTGCTGCCCAGCGGTTCTTCTAGGTCTAAAATACCATTCGTGCTGACCTCTACAATATCAATTCTTTTAATGTTTATTTTGGGGCCAAAATAGATATCCTCTTTGAATTTTTCAGCGTAGCTGGCAGAAAAGGAGAGATTGTGCGGCGAGTATTTTTCTTGATTAGCACGCGGTGCAGCAGCGCCAATACCGTAGAAATAACTGGGCATATCAATATAGGAAAGTCCAAAATTTAACCATTGCTGATTGTATTTGGAGTAATGGCTGTGACCAAGGATATAAATAGATTGTTTTTCTTCGGTACCGATCACTACAATCTGACTGACCGCTGAATTTTGCGTGCGGAGTTCCGGCCAATAGTTTTTAAAGAACATCACTTGTGCACCGTAGCCGACACCTGTTTCTGGCGAAGAGAAGATAACAGGTAAAATAAGTGATGTGTCGTTATTAGTTGGATTGGTTGTTACATTAGTGCTTTGGTCATTGTTGTTTAACAGCTCGCTATAACTAAAAGAAAAAAATAAAAAAGTAATGATAAACAAGTTTTTCTTAAAAAAAGACATATCTTTATATCTTAACACAGTAGTTATTTTTTATTAAAGAACACTTGGCTCTTTGTTATGGATGCTTTAAAATGAAAAGA
>CAYUXF010000021.1:0-23778 GCA_964448755.1 uncultured bacterium | reverse complement strand
ATTTTTTATTAAAGAACACTTGGCTCTTTGTTATGGATGCTTTAAAATGAAAAGATGTTCAAAAAAATACTTATTTCTATAATATTATTTTTCTCACTGCTTGCAGCACATCCGCATACATTTATGAATACCCGTTTAGGCGTAGAGTTTGAGAAAGATCAAGTAAAAGGCGTTTGGGTGCACTGGGAATTTGATGAGATGTTCAGTGCCGCGCTTATTGAAGAAGCCGATCTCAACAGGGACGGTCTTTTTGATAAAGAAGAGACGGCTTATCTTTATGAGAATGCTTTTATTAATCTGGAAAATTACGGTTATTTTTTCTATATGCGTGATGGCGAAGAGCGATTGCCTGCTAAAAAAGTTACCGATTTCAGCGCCTCTCATAAGAACGGGCTACTTCGTTATAAGTTTTTTGTGCCGCTGATCAAACCGGTAAAAAATGAACTGATCTTTTCTTTGATCGACCCTTCATTCTTTTGTGCCATTATTTATGTTAAAGATAAACCGCTTTATTTTGTTAATGCTGAAACACTACAGCCAAATTATCAAATTGTTAAAAATAATAATTTTCCGGTTTACTATGACCCGATGGGCGCTATTGACGATACGACTGTTTATACTAAGTGGCAAAAGGGTTTGATGACCGCCTATCCTGAAGAGGTCATTGTGACTTTCAAAAATAATGAAAAGTAAAATTTTAATAGGATTATTTATAGCGACCGTTTTTTTTGCGGCGCTCAGTGCAAATCCCTTTGTTACCAGAAAAACGAAACTTTCTTATTCGGCTCCGGTTGCCACCGGGAGGCTGCCGAACTGGCTGGTTACAGCCCAGCAGGGTGTTAGAGAAAACATGTCTGTTATTTTTAAAGATATCAAAACCGGCAAAGGCGTTTCCGCTTACCTGCTGTTAGTAATGTTGGCCTTTTTTTATGGTTTGTTGCATGCCGCCGGCCCGGGACACCGCAAGAGTATTGTTTTTTCTCTTTTTATTTCTAAAAGGGCTGAGTGGTGGGAGCCTCTTTATGCCGGTTTTTTACTGGCAGTCTTACATGCCTTTATGAGCGTTTTTTTAATTCTGGCTATTAAATTGGCGGCGGGCAGAGTCCTTTCTCTTTTTGTAGAACAGGCTGCAGTTTATCTAGAGCTTGCTTCTTATATTTTATTGTTGCTAATTGCTGTCACTCTAGTTGGTTATAAAATTTATAATGTATTGAGACATAAAAAGCACCAGCATCATCTTCCGCAAGGCAAAGGGCTTTATTCGACTATTATTATTTCCGGGCTGGTCCCCTGTCCGGGCGCTACTATTATTATGATCTTTGCCGTGACATTAAATATGGTCTGGCAGGGAATTCTGGCTGTAACGGCCATGTCTGTTGGTATGGGGCTTACGATTTCTCTGGCGGGGTATCTTGCTTTTTTTAGTAAGGAGACGCTATTTGTCTCTTTAAAGAGCAGAGAAGAGCTTATTGAGAAGATCGGTTTTTTTCTGGAAATAGCCGGTTTGTTGATGGTACTGCTATTTGCGTTATATATGTTATATCCTCTTTTGTTAAAATAGTATTCTCTTGACGCAGAGATCTTCTTGTCATAGAGTCAGCAAAAAAAGAACATAAAATGAGATACCAGAAGGAATTAAGAAAAGTCCCAATGTACCGGCATCTATTGATCTTAACAATAGCTGCTACTGCCGGGCTGCAGGCTTGGCGGACTCTTTATAATAATTTTGCCGTCGATGTTGTAGGTATCAGCGGTTTACAGACCGGGATAGTTCAATCGCTGCGCGAGGTTCCAGGTTTTTTATCACTATTAGTTGTATATTTATTGTTGATCTTCAAAGAACATACGCTTTCTGCTGTTTCTGTTATTTTACTTGGTGCCGGTGTGGCGCTGACCGGTTTTTTGCCATCTTTTAGCGGATTGATCTTAACTACATTGTTGATGTCGACAGGTTTTCATTATTTTGAAACAACTAATCGTTCACTGGCTTTGCAATATTTTAGCCATAAACAAGCTCCGCATGTTCTCTCTGATCTTAAAAAATTTGGAGCATTAGCTAATATTGTGGTCGGTGCTTTTTTCTGGTTTTACGCCAAAATATTTGCCATTCAAAATTGTTTTTTTGTCAGCGGCTTGTTCGTTATGCTGGCTGGATTACTGGCGCTGACTAAAGACCCTGTAGATGAGAGTTTGCCGCCTCAACACAAAAAGATGATCTTTCGTAAAAAATACTGGCTTTTTTATTTGTTGAATATTTTTAGCGGTGCTCGGCGGCAGATCTTTATTGTTTTTGCGGTTTTTTTGATGGTAAAAAAATATAACTTTCATGTTTCGGAAATTTCGCTTTTGTTTATGATAAATAATGTGATCACTTTTTTCTTGCTGCCGTATATTGCCAGCGCTATTAATCGTTTTGGCGAGCGGAAAATTCTTACCCTTGAATATCTGGGGATGATAGCTGTCTTTTTGGGATACGCTTATGCTAACAGTACCTGGTTGGTTTCGTTGCTCTATTTGCTCGATCACATATTTTTTAATTTTGCGCTGGCGATCAATACTTATTTTCAGAAAACGGCCGACCCTCAGGATATTGCCCCTTCAATGGCTATCGGTTTTACGGTTAACCATATAGCTGCTGTGATCATTCCCGTAGTCGGCGGAGCGCTCTGGATGTTCAATTGGCAGATCCCTTTTATTTTAGGGGCGCTGCTGAGTATTTGTTCATTGCTGCTCGTTCAGTTTATTAAATTGCCAGAAAAGATCACTGCTCAATAAAAATAGCTGCAATTCTTTTGCTGGCTTTTCCATCGCCGTAAGGGTTAGCTACTTGAGCCATTTTTTGATAAGCGAGTTTGTCATCTAATAATAAACTCGCTTCAGCTAAGATAGTTTCTTTGTTGGTTCCCACCAGTCTGGCGGTGCCGGCTAAAACGCCTTCTGTGCGCTCAGTTATTTCACGAGTAACCAAAACTGGTTTGCCGAGAGTTGGGGCTTCCTCTTGAATGCCGCCAGAATCGGTAATTACTAAATAAGACTTAGCCATTAACCAGATTAAATAAGGATAATCTAATGGCTCTATTAAATGTATGTTTTTGAAGTTCTGAAGTATTTGCTTGACCGGTCTTTGTACATTGGGGTTAAGGTGGACAGGATAGACAATTTCCAGATCTTCCCTTTGCGCCAGCTTAGCAAGAGACGAGCAAAAATTCTCAAACGGTTGTCCAAAAGATTCACGTCGATGACCGGTTACCAGAATTATTTTTTTAGAGAAATTTATAAATTTAAAAAAATCCTGATAAGAACTTTCTCCCTTTTGTTTGATGATCTCTAATCCCAGTAATAATGCGTCAATTACGGTGTTGCCTACTAGGTAGATATTTTTGTTGATATTTTCTTTTTTTAAATTATCAACAGCCAACTGAGTAGGCGCCAAATGATAAGTGGCGATCTGACTGGCCAAAATACGGTTGAGCTCTTCGGGAAAAGGAGAGTTTTTATTACCACTGCGTAGTCCAGCCTCTAAATGAACAACTGCTATTTTTTTATAAAAACCAGCTAAGGCACCGGTTAAAACAGTAGTAGTATCCCCCTGTACAAAAATAAGGTCTGGCGTGAACTGTTCTAAGATATTTTCCAGCCCTTTTAAAGAGTCAATGGTTACATTGAACAAAGTTTGTTCGCTGCGCATAATATTGAGGTCATAGTCCGGTACGATCTCAAAAAAATCCAAAACCTGGTCTAGCATTTTACGGTGTTGGGCCGTAACGCAGATCTTTAACTCAAATTTCTGCGGGTGTTTGTTGAATTCCTTAATTAAAGGGGCCATTTTGATAGCTTCCGGTCTGGTGCCAAAGATGAATAGTATTTTTTTTGCAGGCAAAGAAAACTCCTTATATATTGATTTTCTAAAGTTATCTTAACATCAAAAAATCGAGTTATAAACCGACGTTTTTTGATTTTAAGCTTATTTTGACAGTTTAAAAGCCAAGAAAATTGCTTTAAGCGCTTCTTGTCTAAAGATGGCATCAATGATAAACTTTCTTCCTGTTTTATTATTTAATTATATTTACAGAAAAATCAAGACAAGGGGTATTTTAATGAAAAAAACAGCAATAATTCTGTTGACAATAGTGTGTGCTCTTTTCTTAGTTGCCGGTTGTGGCCAGAAACAAGCAGGCGGCAAAACAAAAGTTGTTATGTGGATCATGCCAAACTCGCAAGAGCCCGGCAATGATCTTAAAGCTATCTTAAAGCCGTTCGAAGAGGCTAATCCTGATATTGAGGTAGAAGTAACTACTCTGGATTGGGGTTCTGCCTGGCAGAAGATCACTACTGCTGCTACTTCCTCTGATGTTCCTGATATTTGTCAGCTTGGCACTACCTGGGTCGGCTCTATTGCTTCTATGGGGGCAATGCTGAATTTAAGAGAATATATTGAGATCGAAGGCGGCGAGTCTCTTTTTGTGCCGGCGGCCTGGGCGACAGCTGGTATAATTGGTTCACCGGAAATAGTAGCTATTCCCTGGATGGTAGATACCCGGGCGATGTTTTACCGGACAGATGTTTTTAAAATGCTCGGCTTAACTAAAGATGATCTAAAAAACTGGGAGAGTTTTGAGGCGACATTGGCTAAAATTAAGGCGGCCAATCTGACGATCAATAACAAAAAAGTAGAACCGCTTGGTATTACCGGTAAGAACGACTGGAACGTTATTCATAATATTGCCCCCTGGCTTTGGTCTGCCGGCGGCGGTTTTATTGATGATACATATAAAAAGAGCGATCTGGACAGTGAAAGATCCATAGAGGGTCTACAATACTATGTTGATCTTGTTAAAAAAGGATATGTGCCGCTGAAGTGTTTAGAGCAAAATACCAGCCAGATCAGTTCCGCTTTTAATAATGGTTTTTATGCGATCTATTTTGATGGTCCGTATGCGTTAAAAAATTTGACCACCCCGCCAGAGCGCGGCGGTTCTTCTGACTCGCCGGTAGCTAAAAATTTTGCTATTGCCCCTTATCCGGCCGGTAATATGGGCAGAGCTACATTCTGCGGCGGTAGTAACCTTTCAATTTTTAAAGCGAGCAGAAATAAGGAAGCGGCCTGGAAAGTTGTCAAATTTTTAACTACCGATAAACAGGCCCAGATAGCTTATGCTCGTCAGACCGGGTTTTTACCGGCTAAAAAAGAGGCTTTTGATGATCCTTATTTTAGCAGTGATCCTTACCGTAAAGTTTTTTCTGATTCTGTGGATTTTGCCAGAGCTTATCCTTGTATCCCTGGCTGGGGTCCAATTGAAACGGTGGTTTTGACCAGACGTTTTGGTTTATTATGGGATAAAGTTGTTAAAGATCCTTTATCTATTACTGCCGAGGTATTAAAAAAAGAAATGACAACTGCAGCTAATGAAATGAACGTGGTTTTAGAACAGCAATAAAAAATAAAGTGAGTATAAAAAGATGGCGGAAACAGAAAAAAAACCTTCTTTGAGGGAATATGTGGGCGAGAGTTTTAATAAAATATCTATTAAGGAATTTAGTTTTGATCTAGTGCGCGAGCGCGTTAAGCATCATTATGTAAGAATTTCTAAAGTTTATAATGAGCATAAATTAGCTTATCTTTTTATTTTGCCAACAGCATTGGCCATGTTGATGCTGCATTTTTTTCCTCTTCTCCAAGGTTTTTATATGTCTTTTTTGCGGCTCAATCAATTTACTATCAGTAAATATCTGGCGGCCCCTTTTGTTGGTTTTCAAAATTATTACGATTCATTATTTAATGCCGCCTCACCGATCAGACTGGGTCTTTACTCTGCTGTTCGTAATACATTTTTTTACAGTATTTTTGTTACTGCCTTAGCCATGCTTTTGGGTATGGTTGTGGCGATGATGATCAACCGTAACTTTCGTGGCCGTTCTGTTGTGCGTGCACTATTTTTATTTCCCTGGATCGTTCCGCAGTTCGTTGTCGGTTTGCTCTGGGGTTTTATGTGGCAGAAGAGCACTGGTATTATTAATATTGTCCTTTACGACTGGCTGCATATTTATGATTGGCTTAGTTTTATAGGTATTAATTTTTCACCAGAAAAGCCTTTTTGGTTAATGGGTGATCCAAAAACTTTATTTGCTATTATGATCCCGACTGTCTGGCGCGGCTGGCCGCATTCCATGTTAATGCTTTTGGCCGGTTTACAGACTATTTCGCACGATTATTATGAAGCTGCCGAAATAGACGGAGCCAATGGCTGGCGTAAGTTCTGGAATATTACGCTTCCTTTATTAAAACCGGTTTGGGCTATCTTGTTATTATTTGGTTTAATTTTTAATGTCTATTCTTTTAATATTGTAATTATGATGTTTGGCAACGGGGCCGGCTTTCCAGGTGAATGGGGCGATTTGATGATGACCAATATTTTCAGGAATTCCTTTCAGCGCTGGGATTTTGGCGCCGGGGCGGCAGTTTCTATTATGTTGATGACGGTCATGATCGTTATCGTTAATATGTGGTATAAGTTTTATCATAAAGTAGAGGAAGAATTATAATGAAAGAACTGTTCAGTAAAATTATTAATATGCCTTATCATATCCGCAAACTGGTTTTGAATAGGGTTTACAATGTCTTAATGTATATTCTCCTTCTTGGTACACTTTTCCCGATCTTTTGGATGATCTGGACCTCTTTTATGAGCAATGGCGATATTATTGAAGGTAAAACGATGTTGCAGCGTGCTAAGTATGGAGTTTTACTTAATAAGGTTATTGATAAAAATAATATAATGCAGATCACGGCTGACGGTGCGGTCAATAAATATGATCTTAAAAATAATAAACTGGCCAAAAGAAAAACCTATAAATTAAATAATGCCAATGCGCTGGATGGTGGTGAGTATGTCTGGCTTACTTCTGTTGATAAAGGCTTGATCAGGGTTGACCCGCGGACTTTTAAAGATAAGACGGCTAGAATTAAGTGGAGCGATGTCCCGCTTGATTATAATAAAATTTCTAAAACTTACAGTGCTATCGATCAGCAAAATGGGCGGATCTGGCTGACTTTAGGGTATAAGGACTATGATAAGATCATCGAGGTTGATCTCGATAGAATGGCACCGGTCGGTCAATTTAACGTTCTTTCTGCCTTTCCTTATTCTTTTGAAAAAATGGCTATTTCCGGTTTATTCTTTGTTGATGGACTACTCTATGTTGCTAGTAACCGTGGTATAGCTGAGATCGATCCGCAGACTAAAAAAGTTCTTAAAGTTATTGAGGAGATAACTTTTTCTATTGCTGAAGTAAAAGATGTTCTCTATGACCAAACCTCCGGTCTTATTTATTTTTCTTCTTCGGCTAGAGTTTATACTTACAATAAAAAGAATGGTCAATTCAAGGAAATCTTTACGACAATTACCGATAAAGACGGTATTGAGCAGATCAATAACATTGCCTGGGCTGATCCGGAAATTGTTTTAACAACTGGACATGGGCTGCTTTTTATTGATAAAAAGGGGAAATTTATCAGAGATGATTTTTCGCCGATGTTTGATGATATTGATAAGAAAGGTCATTTAGTAGAGGCTGGCCGTTATGTTAATTCGGATGTTTCTGCTGTTACCACTTTAGGCGAAGGGGTCCTCTTACTGGGAACTTCTGGCGGTAGAACAACAATTTATGATACTAATAATTCAAGTAAACGGATAGTGAGAACGGTATTAGTTGACAAAAACTCTTTTTTGAAAATACATTGGCGGAATTATATCGATCTTTTTCATAATATAGATTTTGGCCTTTATTTGCGCAATTCATTTATTATTTGTATTACGACCGCTATTATTGCCATGTTTTTAGCTACTATTACTGCTTATGCCTTGGTTCGTTTTGATTTTCCGGGCAATCGTTTAATGAGTACTGGTATCTTGGCTACGCAAATGATCCCTGGTGTCATGATGTTGATACCGATCTATATTATGTTCATTAAGATCACTCAGTTGACGGGTATTCCTATTAAAGGAACTTTTGGCGGTTTGATCTTTGTTTATTCGGCGTTCTTTTTGCCTTTTAGTATCTGGATCCTGCGCGGTTTTTTTGCCTCGATTCCTATTTCATTGGAAGAGGCGGCCACTATTGACGGCTGTACTCCTTTTCAGGTTTTTACAAAAATAGCTTTACCGCTGTCTGTTCCTGGCGTCATTGCTACCGGTATTTATATCTTTTTGGTTGCCTGGGATGAGCTGATGTTTGCCTGGGTCTTGACCAATGCTAAGACGATGACTATCCCTGTCGGTATCAGGTTGTTTGTCGGTAATTTTCAGAATAGGTATGATTTACTGATGGCCGCTTCGGTAGTTGCTACTATTCCAGTCATGATCATGTTCATTCTTCTGCAAAAGCATATTGTTTCTGGTCTTACTTCAGGAGCTGTAAAAGGTTGATAATATAATCAATTAATACCACCGCCGAAGGCGGTGGTATTACATCATGAAAGTTGCCAAATTTATTTTAGAAAATTATCCAGAACGAATTTTATGAAGTCTTTTTTGCTTGAGGCTAATCTCTTTTTTTCTTCTGCTGAATATTCTGTAAATAAATTTTTCTCCAGAGGTTTGTCGGAAATAAAATAAACGGCGATTGTCTCTATGCCGGTTATTTTAGCGGAGGTATAAAGCGCCGATGTTTCCATATCAATAACATCAATATTTTTTTTCTGTAGCTTTATTAAAAGTTCGTCATTTTCCGCCAGCAATGAGCCGCAGGTGTAAGCCTGCCCTGAAGGGCATGAGAACTTTTGCTTGAAATTTACCGGTATTTTGTTTTTTAATATTTTTTCAATGTCGATCTCATTATTGAAATAGTCCGAAAAACTTTCGCCGTTATAGGCTGTTGTCGCAGCAAAATAATCGCCGAGGTGCAGTTCTTTATTTAAGGCTCCGGCCGCGCCGACAAAAATTATCTTTTTTGCCAGATCTTTTAATGCTAAAGCCAGGTCGCCGTTTGAGCCAGCGCCGGGGATCGTTTTAATTACAGTTAAGGGCTGGTCCTGATAGGTTCCCTCTACAGATCTGTACCAGCCAACATGAGAAACAGGATCTTTTAAGAGCGGTTTAAATTTTTCCAGATCAAAGAGCGGAGAAATGATAATAATTGTGTTTTTTGGGATAAATCCTAACATTTTTTTTAGATACATTTTTAAATTATACCAGAATTAATAGTTTTGAACTAAGGCAGTGATATGCGTTTTTTAGCCGCTTTTAATGTTTCTGTTTTGAAAATATGGTGCTGAAAATGTTATAATTATTTTGCCTGCGGTGTACGTGTACTCTTAGGTCCTTGATCTAATAATGTAAAAGGGATTCATTTTCGCCGGAGGGTCTTATCCTGAAATCGAGGTGAATAATAATACTGGCAACAGTAACCCAACTTAACAAGTTCTGATTTTCAGGACTTATTAGAAGCGGCACCGCGGGTATATTATTTGAGTTGACGGTCTTTTTTCTCTATTTTTTCCTGTTGTTTTTCGTGCAGTTTTTTCATGAATTCCTGATAAGTTTTGTCTAAACTATTTTCATTAATATGATAAAGCATATTGCGTCCTTTTTTACGGCATTCTAAGATAGTGGCTTTTTTGAGAATGTTTAAATGATGTGACGCGGTGGATTGTTCCATAAAGAATCTTTTTTGAATTTCATTGACACTGACTTCGCCCTCATTTTCAATTGTTTCTAAAATAGAGAGCCTTTCCTCACTGGCTAGTGCTCTTAGAAAATTAACATAGTTTATTAGTTCACTCATTGCCGCACATCCTTTCGGTTTTTAACCGCTGTTAAGTATATATATACCCTAAAAACGGTAAAAATATACATGCGACAATGAGAATATTATTTTTCGGTGGTTTTTTCGGCGGCCGGTTTTTGACGATGGTTTTTGTAATCGTTAATGTGAAAGCCGGCGCCCTTAAAGCTGACACCTATAGAGCCGATAATTCTTTTTAAATTTTCGGTCTGGCAAGCCGGGCAGGTTTTTAACGGATCTTCACTGATCCGCTGCACAGTTTCAAACTCGTGCTGACATTTTTGACACCTGTATTGATAAGTTGGCATAAGCTAGTGCACCTCCTTTCTGTTCTTTAAAATTCTTAAAGCAGTTTCTACGGCCGCAGCGGCATCGGCAGAGTAGCCGGCGCCGATATTGCTGGCGTAATCGGCAGTTACTACCGCGCCGCCAACCATTACCGGTATATCAATATTTTTTTCTTGTAATAATTTTTTTACTTCTTTCATTTCGACCATTGTCGTGGTCAGGAGTGCGCTTAAGAGGATCAAGTCGGCCTTTTCTTTAATAGCTTTTTCTATGATCGTTTCTTTGGCAACATCTTTGCCGAGATCAATTATTTTAAAGCCGTTGTTTTCTAACATCATGCCGACAATATTTTTGCCGATATCATGGATATCTCCTTCAACAGTGCAGATGATTACTGTGCCGCGGCTGACGGTTTTTTCTGACGGCATTTTTTCTTTTAAATAATTAAAAGCTTTTTTCATTGTATTAGCAGAGGAGATCATCTGCGGTAGATAATAAGTTCCTGCACTGTAGTATTTGCCAACCTGGTCCAGGGCAGGGAGTAGGGCCTGGTCAATAATTTCCTGCGGTTTTTTTTCTTTAAGTTCCTGGGCTGTTAATTCAACTATTTCGCTTTCTTCGCCATTAATTACCGCTTGATATATTTTTTCTAAATTATTTTTTGCGCTGATCTTTTGTGCCGGAATGTTCTCTGCTGGTTTTTTACTGTTAATGTAGGTAATGTAATTTTTAGCGCCGATATCTTTTTGTAAAAGAACATCTTCGGCCAGCTGTTCTTCCGGCAGATATGCGCCGGTAATTTCTTTAAAGGTTTTGACACTGATTATCCCGGCGTTAAGACCGGCTGCGGCAAGCAGTTTTAGAAAAACGTTGTTAATATGTTTTCTTTCCGGCAGACCGAAAGAGACATTACTGACCCCCAGTGAAGTTTTGATTTTGCGTTTGCTTAATTCATGGGTTATTTTAATTGTTTCTTCTGCACCGTCAGGGTTTGATGATACTGACATGACCAGACCGTCAATGAATAATTTATTGATATCAAATTTTTCTTTTTCAAGATAATTTATTATTTTATCTACAATGGCCAGTCTTTCGGCGGCTTTTTCCGGGATCCCTTTTTCGTCGAGTGCTAGGGCAATTAAATTGGCGCCGTATTTTTTAGCTAAAGGGACTACTTTTTCTAGGGAGCTCTGTTTGCCATTAACAGAATTGATCAGCGCGATGCCGGGGTAATTTTTTAAACCGGCTTCCAGCGCGGCGATATTGTCCGAGTCAATACAAAGCGGCGTATCGGTGATGGTTGTTAGTGTTTGGACGCATTTTTTCATTAAGACAGCACTGTCCAGCCCTGGTACTCCGGTATTAATATCTAAAAGGTCGGCGCCGAATTCTTTTTGTTCTTTAGCTTGTTCGCGCAGAAAAGATTCTTTGTGGTCTTTTAGTTCTTCGGCAAATTTTTTGCGGGCGGTCGGATTTAAAGTTTCGCCGATCTTTAAAAAAGGTTTGGCGTCTGAGAGCCTGACGACCTTGGTGCGGCTGGTAAACAGAACTTCTGTGCTGCCGCTGTAGTGAAAAGTTATTGGTTGTTTTTTTACTCTTTTAGCTAGCGCGGCAATGTGTGCCGGTGTAGTGCCGCAGCAGCCGGCGTATATAGTAACGCCGAGCGCTCTAAAATTATCCATAATGTCAGCAAAATTTTCCGGCGTCATAGTATAAACAGTTTTTTCGTTAATTATTTCTGGCATGCCGGCATTGGGCATGACCATTAACGGAATATTTAAAGATCCGAGATCTTGATAGAATTTTTTATATGTTTGCAATATTCCATCCGGACCAAAAGAGCAGTTAATAGAAAAAACATCGCCGCCCAACTGGCTAATGGTAGAGGCCGCAGTAAAAATATCACTGCCGGTTAAAAGGCGTCCCTGGGCGTCAAAAGTTAAAGAGCAAATTACCGGTAAGGTGGAGATCTCTTTGACCGCTATTAAAGCGGCGCGCATTTCCTGGATATCACTGATCGTTTCGATCATAAAAAGATCGACGCCGCCTTTTAAGAGCGCTGCTGCCTGTGCTTTATAGCTCTCGTAAGCTTCATCAAATGTTGTTGGCCCTAGCGGTTCTAAAAGCTTGCCGGTCGGGCCCATTGAGCCTGCCACTAGCACTGTATTGCCTGCAGCCTTTTTAGCTAGTTCTACCGCTTTAATATTGATCAATTCCAGCTGATCGCCCAATCCTAGTTCGGTTAATTTGAGTAGACTGGCGTTAAAAGTATTGGTTTCAATAATATCAACGCCGGCCTCAACGTATTCCCGATGGATGCCGTAGATCACGTCCGGGTTTTCTAAATTTAATTTTTCCGCCAACTGATGGCCGTAGCCTTTTTGCATTAAGACCGTGCCCATGGCACCGTCAAATATCAGTGGTTTTTGTTGTTTTAGTAAATTCCTTAAGTCCATTAAATTTCTCCCGCTTTTCTTAAGTTTCTGGCAAAAATAAAATTATGTAAAGTATTTTCAATGACACTGCAAAAAATAATTACCGAGATTACTGCTGTGGAAATGTTCTTTTCCGGAATATTTAAATAAATAATGAAGGAGATAAAAAAGACTCCTTGTGTTGCTAGAGCAGAACCCAAATGCTGATAAACCGATTCACTTAAATGCAAATTCTTACCGAGGATAAAAAAAACTATTCTAAAAACGAACTGCTTATAGAGAAAATAACCGCCGGTCAGCCAGAGTATCGCCGGCGTATACTGTAAATAGGACAGAGCACCAATAATGATGATATTTTTTAAAATATGGATAAGTTCTGCCGGCAGGAGCTGCTGCTGGTCCTGATCTTTTTTTAAAGAGAAAAAAACACCTGTCAGTGCCGGAAAAATAAAAATATTTAATTCTTTAATAAAATAAATGCTCATAACCAGCAAGAGCAGAGTAGTTATTTGTAAAGAGAGTTTTTTTTGCGGATAAACAAAGCGGGTCAATAATTTAATTATGAGAAATAAGCCCAGTGCAGCGGCGGCGGAAAAGGCTAAGTTTGTTAATGTGAGTTGTTCGGTAATTGCCGGCAGTAAAAAGAGGACAAGTAAATTAAATAAAACTGCGCTGCCGCTGGTCATGCCCGCCAGCGGACCGTTAGCTTTTTTTTGTAAGGTCGTCTTATTGATCTCTAAAAAAGCGACCATGATAAGCGCAGCAATTAGATAAAAGATAATGCCGGAAAAATTGTCTATGAAATTGGGGAGTAAATTATTCTTAATAATTGCATAATAAAGTAGGACATTTAAGCCGGTGATCAATAAAAAGCCGGCAAAAGTTGTCCGATAAAGTTTTTTGCGGAAGAGGTTGGCCTGGTGCCAGGGAAAATTTAAACCGAGAAAAAAAGAATAAAAAATAATTATTACCGGGATAAGTTTTGTAAAAACAGCAGATAATTCAAGGGTTTTAGCTTGTAAGAGGCCGCTGCCAATTAGAAAGAAAGTAATTGTTTCTGGTAAAAAACGGGCCAGAAAAGTGCTGGTTAAATAGACAATAAAAAACTGACCAAAGACAGGTAACGTAGAAAATAAATTATATAAAGTTAATAAGCCGGCTGGCATAAAGCTCCTCTTTCAAAATAAATTAAAAGCCTCTCAAGTTAAGAGAGGCTTTTAATTATTATACTATAAAATTAGTGAAATTATTATTTGGTCGGCAGATTACTCAGGACAATATCATCGCCCTGTATTTCGAATTCTGCGGCGTCGCTGTCGGCAGGAAAACGGCCGCTGGTGTTATCTAAGCCATCAATGCTCTTAGAATAAATGATGTAGTAGCTGCCAAAACTATTGACATTGCCGCTGTGGTAGCCGTAGGTCTCTTTGCCGTCAACGGTATCGGTCTTCCAGGGGTCATCTAATAATTTAGTAATAATTTTTGGCGTAGCTTGTGTCAGTTCCAGTAAAGTGGCCGGGTAACGATTGTTGTGTCTGTAGAAAGACTCAACAGCCACCTGAATGGTCTGTAATTCTTTTTCCGCTTTAGCTATCCAGGCATCCTGCTGCATGCCGCGGTAAGATGGGATAATGATCGCGATCAGAATAGAGACTACCGCCATGACAATTAACATCTCGATTAAAGTAAAACCTTTTTTAGCTTCTTTGAGAATGTTTTTCATTTTTTTCCTCCAGATATTTTTCTTGTTCAGATATCGTAACTAAGTTCAGATAATTTCACTTAATTTTAACTAAACCGGCGCCAAAAGTCCATTTTTATTAGGAAAAAACAAATCTTTAATACTAAATTTTGTTAAAATTCCTGAGTATTTTTAAGGTAATCTCTTCTATTTTTTCTCTGCTGGTCAAAACTGAAAGTGTATCGCCGGGGTAAATATATGTAGCGCCGGAGGGGGCAATAACTGTATCGTTGCGATTGACCATTGTGATAGTTGTTCCTTTAGGCAAGGAGAGCTGTGCTATTTTGCATTTACCGCTGTAAATTTCATTATCAATAAAAAGTTCAATTAACTCATAATTAGTATCATGGATAGTTACTAATTCCATGGTCTGTTTAGCCTTTTTTTTTGGCTTCATACTAAATTTAAATAGATCGGCTAATTTTCCTATGGTGGTTCCTTGGAAAAGTATTGATAAGGTTACAGTAAAAAAAACAATATTAAAAATTTTATGTTGAGGGTCCAGTCCTGCCGCTGCTGGGTAAGTAGCTAATACTATTGGGACCGCACCTTTGATACCGCTCCAGCTTAAAAACAACCTTTCTTTTAACGATATTTTAGTGAATAAGGTGCATGCGAAAACAGCTAAGGGGCGGCTGATAAACGAAATTATCGAAAAAATGACAATTCCTAAAAACCATACCTCTGAGAATTGTTTTGGAAAAACCAGTAAACCTAAAAGTACAAATAAGGCAAGATTAGCTATAAAAGAAAGTGTGTCGGCAAAAGAGGAGAGTCCGCTTTTGAAAGGTAATTTTTTATTACCCAGAACATAGCCGGTAAAAAAAGTTGCTAAAATACCACTAGCTTGAAAAAAATCGGTTATGCTGAAACTAAATAATATTAATCCAATTAAAAAAACATAATAGTAGCTGATGTCAATATTTCTTATTTTATCAAATATAAAAACACCGGCTGTTCCTATTAGAAAGCCAAAAATTATTCCGCCAATCAGCTGCCAGCTAAAAAGTAATATTGTTAAAGATGGATTCAATCCGGTACCTACTACTAAGGACATAATCATTGTAGTAGAGATGATGGCGGCCGGATCATTTGCTGCTGATTCAATTTCAGTCATGGAGCTTATTTTTTTATTACTAATAGTTCTACTACGTAAAATTGAAAAGACCGCGGCGGCGTCTGTTGAGGATATAATAGAACTTAATAAAAGAGAATACAGAAAAGGCCAGCCTGTTAAATAACAAAATATTACTGAGGTTATCCCTGCTGTTAGTAAAACTCCGAAGGTGGCTAATAATAAAGTTGGCCTTAATACTGGTTTTAAATTTTCTCTTTTGGTCCCGTAGCCGCCGGCAAATAAAATAAAGATCAAGGCAATGTTAGCTATTTTTTGGGTTAACTGAGCGTTGTCAAAGTAGATTAGGTTGGTTACATCGCTGCCAAAAAAAACACCAACGGCTAAAGCAATAATAATGATGGGTAAATTAAATTTTCTTACCTGTGCAGATATAAAAACAATTAATAATAAAATTAAAGAAATGATCAGCAACAAAATAAATTCTCCGACATTTTAATTATGTAACTTTTAATTAATCTAATATAGAAAAAGAAAAAATACAATCTTTGTGGTTGCTTTGTTAATGGTTAAAGAACTCAGCTAGAAACCGGAGATTTTTAGTGCGAAATTATCGGCAGATTACTGGCAATAATATCGTCGCCTTGCAGATAGATCTGGTCCTGGTGTAAATAAAAATCTTTTTTTCTGTTATCGCCGCTGGAGTATATTATGTAATACTCTTTGCCGCCTGCGGTTTTCCCCGTCTCTAATTCATAACTGCAATTTTCCTTAAAAGGGTCATTGATCGTCTGGCCGGTAATATTGATATTAGTGTTAAAGGTAGAGAGATCTAGCCCTTCTGGCAGACGCTGATTAATTGTTTTATATCTTTCTACAATAGTCTGTAGAACTTTCACTTCCGCTTCTGCTTTTGTAACCTGAGCGGCTTTTTTGACCGAAAGATAAGAGGGAACTGAGATTGACGCCATGATGCCGATCATGGAGAGGACCCCCAGTGATTCGATAATTGTATACCCTTTTTTATATTTTTTATTTTTCATAGTGTTTTCTCTTTTTTGAGCTGCCTCTCTAAATATACCCGTTTTAACGGCAAAATATACGTTTTAAAATATTGTGATATAATCTCCCCCTGTTTTAATTTTATATTAGGAGAGTGTTGTTGAAATGGTCAGAATAAAACCTTTTAAGGGAGTTCGTTACAATACAGAGAAAGTAAAAATGTCCGATGTTGTCACCCAGCCCTATGATAAGATTTCCGATGAATTGAGAGCAGAATACTATAGCCGTTCCCAATACACTACCGCTAAATTAATTAAAAATAATGCCGCGGATCCTTATCAGGCTGCTGCTACTGATTTTAAGAGCTGGCAGGAAAATGGAATTTTAAAAGAAGAGGAAAAGCCCGCTATTTATGCCTATTATCAGGAATATCAAATTGATGGCGTCAAAAAAGTTCGCAAGGGCCTGATTTCTTTAGTTGGTCTGGAGACTTTTGATAAAAAAATTATTTTTCCGCATGAGCGGACACTCTCCGGTCCTAAAGTTGACCGGCTTAATTTAATGCGGGCAACTAACGCTAGCTTTGGCCAGATCTTTATGCTCTATTCTGATCAAGAGAAAAAAATTAATGGTTTGTTGGATGCTGCTATAGCCGGTCGTCCGGCCGATGAACTGGCTGTCGATCACTTTGGCGATACACATAAATTATGGAAAATAGATGACGAAAAATTAATAGGACAGGTAACTGCCTTAATGGCCGATAAGACATTGTTGATCGCCGACGGGCACCACCGTTATGACACTGCTTGTAATTTTGCCCGCGAGAACGGTCAGGAACCGGGTACAGAAGGGGCCTTTGCTTACGGTATGATGACGCTGATCAATATGGATGATGAAGGGTTGACCGTATTGCCGACGCACCGTTTGGTCTATGCTCTGGCAGATTTTTCTGAAACAACATTTTTGCAAAAAGCAGAGCCTTATTTTGCGGTAACGGTTAAAGATTCTCTCGCTGATATACAGCAGGCCATGGCGGCGCAAAGAGAGCAGAATGTCATTGGTTTTTATGCCGGTGCAAAATATTATTTACTTGCTTTAAAAAACAGTGCCGCAATGGATGAGCTCATTGGCGAGCGGCATTCTGTTTATTGGAAGAAACTTGATGTCGCTGTTCTGCATACTATTATTATGGAGAAGATCCTGGGTATCAGCCAGGAAAAGCAGGCGGCACAGACTAATCTTGCTTATGTCCGCAGTGCCGAAAAAGCTGTAGAAAGTGTTAAATCCGGTAAATATCAGGGATTATTTTTGCTTAATTATACCGATGTTCATCAGGTAGAAGCAGTGGCTACTGCTGGTGATGTTATGCCGCAAAAATCGACAGACTTTTACCCTAAACTCCTTTCCGGGATGGTCTTTTATAAAATAAAGTAGTAAACTTTATTAATGGAAGTACGGGGGAAAATCTCTAATGTTATTAAGCGCCGAGCATTAAAATTCTCGGTAGAGAGTTTTAAGAAAGCCCTGCACAATAAAGATACTTTGGCGATCAATAAATTGATAGCTAAACTTCACCTGGCGGATATTGTTGAGATCTTTGAGAAGCTTTCAATTGAAGAGTTGATTGTTTTTTTAAAGATCACTAAAACTGAAAATGCGGCGGCTTTGCTGCAGGAGCTCGATTTTTCACTGCAGGAAAAGATCATTGCCGGTCTTACCCCCAAAGAAGCTGCTGTTATTGTTCAGGAAATGGAATCTGATGATGCTGCCGATCTATTGGGTGAATTGCCTGAGGAGGTTTCTGCCGCGATCATTCAGAATATGGACCGTGATGAAGCGGCTGATGTTTCAGAATTAATGTCTTTTGCGGAGGATACTGCCGGCGGTATCATGTCCAAAGAATTTGTGGCTATTCCACAAAATCTTACAGTGGCTCAGGCCATTTCTCATATTAGAAAAAAAGTGGCTGAAACAGAGCTGCGTTTCTCAGATGTCTATGTTGTGGATGAAGAGGGTCGTCTGGTGGGAATCGTTTCGACAGATCAGCTGGTGATCAATTCTCCAAAAACTAAAATTAAAAAAATACGCGAAGACAAAGTTCTGGCAGTTGCTGTTGATGCCGATCAGGAAAAAGCGGCGGAGATGATAGCTAAATATGATCTCTATTCCTTGCCGGTTATAGATCAATATCAGAGAATGGTCGGTTTGATCACGGTCGATGATGTTATTGATATTATTGAAGAAGAGACCAGCGAAGATATTTTAAAACAGGCGGCGACACTGGCTACCGAGGAAGCTGCTCTTTTAAAAGGCTCTGTTTTTCGTTCCGCCTGGTTCCGTCTGCCCTGGCTTTTGATCACGCTGCTGGGTGGTTTTATGACCAGTTATATTATTAGAAGTTATTCAATGCCGCTTTCGCAGATGTTGATCCCGGTCAGTATTATTATGAGTTTTCAGCCGATGCTTTTGGGAATGGGTGGTAATGTCGGTTCACAGTCTTCAACTATCATGGTTCGTGGTATTGCCATTGGTGAGGTTGAAGATAGATATATTTTCAAACACTTATTGCGCGAAATTACAGTTGGGCTTCTGATCGGTCTGGTTCTTGGTTTGATCGTCACTGTTTTTTCGTTCTTTTTTCATACCGAACATAATATTGGTTTTATTATTGGTATTGCCATGTGCACTAATACATTGATGGCTGTTTCACTGGGGACAATTTTTCCTCTATTTTTTCGCAAGGTCGGTATTGACCCGGCAGTTGCTTCCGGCCCAATGATCACGACGATCATTGATATTCTTGGCCTGATAATTTACTTTTCTCTGAGTATTCTTTTGATCAAGCTGTTTTTCCCGCTTTAGCAGTCCTAATGGATAACTATCTCCATGGTTACTTATTAAAAAAACAAGAGCTTAATGATCAAGATCTGTTGTTGGTAGTTTTTTCTCAGGAAGGGGGCCGAAAGGGTTTGGTCGCCAAAAATTTTTTAAAAAAGAATAATCTTAATAACGCCGGCGGGCTTGATTATTTTAATTTAAATAAATATACAATTTTACCGGGTAAAAATTTAAGTGTTTTAAGAGAATTTGAAACGCTTAAATTTCATGAGACTTTTCGGAAAAATTACAGAGCTTATCAGGAAGCGTCGTGGATTACCGCAATTATCCGCAGAATAGTTTTTGATGACCATGCTGAGCCTAAACTGTTTGCAGTTTATCAGAATTGCTTGGAACTCCTTGACCGTGGACAAAAAAATAGTTCTGTAAGAGAATATTTTTTTAATGAGATCATTGAGCTGCTCGGGATTAAGCCAGTCGGTGCGGTTGAAATAAATAAGCATGAGTTTGAATGTTTATTGAGCGATTATCTGGGAGAAAAAATTGTCTATAAAAGTTAAATATAGAGATCTTTATAAAAATTCTGATTTTATGAAAATGTGGGCCGCGCAGTTTATTTCTCAATTGGCGGACCGGATGTTTACTTATATTTTAATGATCACCGCCTATCAATTCTCACATACTAACCTTGGTGTTAGTATCCCGCTACTGTCTTTTGGTGTCCCGGCTATTTTATTTTCTTTAATATTTGGCGTGCTGGTCGATAGACACCGCAAAAAAAATACGATGTTTTTATCTAACATTATGCGTTTTATTATTATTATGATTATTCCGGGATTACTCCTTTTAAAGAGTTCGCTGTTGTTTTTGTTTTTGATTGGTGCGGCAGTCTTTACAGTTTCTTTGCTGTTTATTCCGGCTGAAACAGCACTAATTCCTTTGATAGTCGATAAGGCCAGATTGATCCTGGCTAATTCTCTTTTTATGGGCAGCTGGATGATCGCTTCTGTTGTTGGTTTTGCTCTTGCTGTGCCGATAGTTAGTAAATTTGGCATTAACGGCACTTATTATGTTATTGCTGCTTTTTATTTAGTTGCTTCTTTATTTATTCTATTGATCGGCAATGTTGAAGAAAAAAATAGAAAAAAGAGTAGTTTTAGTACAATTAAAAGAGAGTTTCGGGCGGGGGTTCGTTTTGTTTTTAAACACCGTATTGTTTTTTATGCCATATTGCAGATGTTTTTTAGTATTATGATCCTTGCTATTATTTCTGTTCTGGCGATCGGGTTTTCTAGTAATGTTTTAAATATTCCGGCGACCGATTTTGGCTATTTGGTAGCGGTGTCTGGTGTTGGTATGGGTGTCGGGATTGTCTTTATCAGTAGGATGCTGCGGAGTTTAACTAAATATCAAATCATTAATATCGGTTTTCTTTTGATCGGCAGTATGTTGTTTTGTTTGGGTAACTCAACGACACTGCCGGAGGCCTTGTTTTTTATTTTTTGTATGGGTATTGGCAATGCTTTTTTGACAGCACCGCTTCAGACCATTATTCAAGAGCGGACGCCGAAAGTCATTCATGGTAAAGTTTTTTCAGTACAGAATATGTTCAATAGTATTGCCTATACTATTCCGCCTGTCATTGCCGGTTACGCGACCGATCTTTTGGGGTATCGTTTGGTTTTTTCCTTGCTGGGGATTTTTTCTGTAATTTTGATGTTTAGTATTAAAAAAATAAAATAACAGGTGAATTTAAAATGCGTATAGCCATGTTTACCGATACTTATATTCCGCAGATCAATGGGGTCGTGACATCGATCAACCTATTTAAAAATGAATTGGAAAAATTTGGCCATGAGGTTTTTGTTTTTGCGCCTAAGGACAAGACACTGAGTGCTAAAGAAGAAAAACAGCTCGGTAAAAATAATATATTTTATTTTAAATCAGTTAAATATCCGCTGGCGCCCGAACATCAAATGGCCTACTCTTTTTCCGGTCATTTAAAAAAATTTAAAGATCTTAAATTTGACATCATTCATTCGCATACCCCTTTTACGCTCGGGATGCTGGCGCTCTTTTTAGCAAAACAATATAAGATACCAATGGTTCATACCTATCATACGCTTTTTTCAGAATATCTTCACTATTTCCCGTTCACTAAAAATATTAATCTTTGGATCGTTAAGAACGCCAGTAAGAAATACTGTAAAAAATGCGACCTGATTATTTGTCCGTCGGAGAGTATGCGGCGGGAGCTGCAAAACTACGGGGTTAATCAGGAAATAGATATTGTGCCGACTGGTGTGGCAGACGATTTTCCTAAAAATATTGAAGATCCGAATGTTTTTAGGAGAAATAAACAGATTCCAGAAGATATTCAGGTTATTGTTTACGCCGGCCGAATTGCCAAAGAAAAAAATCTAGAATTTCTCTTAAAAGTTTACCGCGAAGTTTTAAAGGTCCGCGAGCATATTTTATTTGTTGTTCTGGGTGACGGCGATAATAAAAAAAATATTGAGAAAATGGCAGCCGATCTTAAAATAGATCATAAAATGAAATTTACTGGCTATGTTTCGGATAAAAAAGAGCTGGCCAGCTGGTACTCATTGGCGGATGTTTTTGTTTTTTCTTCTATGACCGAGACCCAAGGGTTGGTTGTTTTAGAGGCGATGTCGGTCGGAACGCCGGTCGTGGCAGTTAACGCCATGGGGGTTGCTGATATTATTGCTGATAATTTAGGTGGCTATGCCAGTTCGCCCGATATCATGGAATTTGCCTTGAAATTAATGCGCTTACTAAGCAGTAAAGAGATGCGCAAACTTAAAGGTGAGGAAGCTTTAGCTAAAGCAGCGCTTTTAGATATGAAACACATGGCTAACCGGATGATCGTTAATTATCAAAGATTGATCGATGTCGCTACTAAAGTATAAGTTTTTTTCTAATATTGCGCTGACAACAACCTGTAACTTTCTTTGCAATAACTGTCAGCTCTGGCGGCAAGAAGAGCGTGTTATTGGACTGCCGTGTGTTTTTAAGGCGGCGGAGAATTCTTTGATAATTAATTTGTGTGGTGGTAACCCTTTGTTAGCGCCGGAACTGCCAGCAGTTTTAAAAGAATTAAAAAATAAAAATAAAAAAATATTTTTAACAATTAACGGACTGGAACCGGTTTCTCTGGAAAAAAATATTTACCATTATGTTGATTTGCCGGTTATTTATTTGCCAGCTCCAGAGCAAGCCTCGCTGATAGAAGAGACCGGACTTGATAGTTATCAGGAGTATCTTCATCTTTTTGATTATTTTGCCGAGCAAAAGAAAAAATATTTGGTTGTTTTGCCAATCAATGATTTTAATATTGAGAACTTGCCAGATCTCTATCAGCTGGTCTGTCGACAAAAAAAAGGTTTTTTGCTGCTTGTTGACAGAACAGCCAAGAAAAAAGAACTTAGAGATCATTTGCGGTATTATGCGGCTAAAAAAACGGTATTGTTAATTAAAGAAAAGAATAGAAAAACGGTTGAATATTGTCAGGGCGTTTTACCAGAACTGGAATTGTTTTCTCTGCAAACTATCCGTTGTTTTATTAAATTGTTCGCTAACCTATATCTTTGATATAATTAGTTAAATTTTTCAGGGGGTAACTATGCCTAAAATAAATAAAAAAAAATTAGAAGAGATGTCTAAGTCTAAATACGGTAAATATACACCACTGGCAGAGAATAAGTTTTTAGCCGGTTTTTATAATCTCTTTTTAAAAAAAAGCTTGCTGCGTGCTTCTCTGGAGAGCGGCATAACCGCTGGGGTAGTGGTTTATTGGTTTTTAACTAAAGCGTTATTGCCGGTTTTTTGCTGGTTTGGTTACCTTTTCCTTGTTGGTCTGGTCGGTTATTTTTACTGGGGACACGAGAAAAAACGCCTGGGCCGTGAAATGCAAAAGACCGAAGCCGAGCTTCAGGGTATTTATGAGGAAATCCAGGAACGTAAGAAATTTTTTGATGGTTTAAAAGAACAGTTTAATCGTTCTAAAAATTAAATTAGTTCAATAAAATTTTTGAGTATTTGCAGGCCTATCCGGCCACTTTTTTCCGGGTGGAATTGAACACCAAAAATATTTTCTTTATTTATGGCAGAGCAAAAATCCAGACCGTAACTTGTTGTGCTAAGACAGTCGTTGTCAGTTGCCGGTTTAACATAATAAGAATGGACAAAATAAACCTGGGCCGGGGTAGGCAGGTCTTTAAAGAGTTTTGTTTGGCGTGTTTGTATAAGATCGTTCCAGCCCATATGTGGGACTGTTAAAACAGACGGAAAAGCGCCGTTATTTCTGAAATAAAGAACTTCGCCTGGTATTAGATCTAAGCCGCCGGTTTGACCGTGTTCTTCGCTCGTGGTCATTAATAATTGCATTCCCAGACAGATGCCAAGCAGTGGGCGTTGCTTTTGAGTGTATTTTTGCAGAGCGTTTATTAGCTGGAGTTTTTCTAAATTTCCCATGGCTTGCGCAAAAGCGCCGACGCCAGGGAGAATTAATTTTTTGGCGTTTAAAATAGAGCATTCATCCGAGGTAATTATCGCTTGATGTCCAAGATGCTCGACAGCTTTTTGGACCGAACGCA
>CAYUXF010000020.1:0-27210 GCA_964448755.1 uncultured bacterium | reverse complement strand
TATTCCAATCGAGCTATTGCTTATGCCGCTTTAGACGAGGAAAAATATGCGGCACAAATATATAATGATTTATTAAAAGCTTATGAGCTTGAGCCTTCTGATCCGATCAATGTTTACAATTTGAGCATGATTCATCTGCAGAGAAAAGAGTTTAATACGGCCGCACGCATGATGGAAAAAGTTACTCAAGCTTATCCGGAAGTAATGCAATTTGAGGAAATGTATCAGGAAATAATTTTTCAATATGCTGGCTCACGTTCAGTATTTGATAATCATTATTTGGGCGTTGAACAAGAAATGAAAAATGAGCTTAAAAAAGCGCTAAATTCATATAATAAGGTATTAGCAAAAAAGCCAGATTTTATTCCGACTCTATTGAATAGAGGCGGAGTTTTTATAAAACTAGATCAAATGGAAAAAGCTGAACAGGATTATAATACTGTACTGGCGCTTGACCCTCAGGAGACATTTGCTTTGTTGAATTTGGCCAATCTCAATATTTTAAAAGAAGACTATGACAAGGCCATGGTATTAATAAGCAAAGCTATTGAGCTGGATCAATATTATGCCCCTGCTTTTCTTGCACTTGGGCAGGTCTATGAGAAAATGAATGAAATAGAGAAAGCAAGAAGGGCATATAAAAATGGATTAGCTATTAGATCGAACAAAACAATAAAAATTATGCTAATAAAAGCACTAGACCGTTTGGGGTAGCGGCAAACATTTGATAGGCGACTTAAACGACATAATGCGGTTCGGGCGATTTCTTTTAATTAACCTTTATTTCATCTGTTGGTTGTAAACGGCTTGATATATTATAATGTCCGAGATAATTTAATTACTTTCGGAGGATATGGCTATGCAAAGAAAAACGGTTGGCGGTTTTAACGAATTATTTTCTTTTAATATTAAAAATTATATCAAGGGTCGGGCTATTTATGCTGCATACATTTCGCGGCTGGCTAAGATGCGAGCAGGAATTTCTACTCTTGAGTATGCCAGATGGATCGGTCGTGAACCTGATCGCAAGTTTGTTTTTGAAGTATATAGTAATTTAAAAGAAGTACGTGATGATATCTTTGCTGATGTCAGCCTTACAGTATCTCAAAGAGATAAGCTAATGAAGATCGCCAATGGTATGCTCATTTAATTCTTAATTGTAATAATTGAAGATCAATTCAAGATCACAATACCTGCATTTAAAACTGTAGCAAAAGAGACCCAGGCGATATAGGGGTAGAGCAGATAGCCTGTCTCTTTTTTGATTTTGGCAAACGTTTTTGTCGTTAGGATGATCAATACTAATAATAAAATTATTTCAATTAGTGCCAGTGCAGGTAATTTAAGGCCGAAGAAAAATATTGACCAAAGGCTGTTTAGAATAAGTTGAGAACAAAATAGTGTGTATGCTTTTTTCTTTAACTTGTGGTCTTTCTTTTTGACTTTTGTGTTAGTAATAAGTCCCATAGCAATTCCCATTAAAATATATAAAAGTGTCCAAACAGGTGCAAAGATCCAGTTAGGGGGACTAAAAAAAGGTTTTGTTAAAGCTGCGTACCATGTTGGTATTGCTGGTGTTGTAAAAAAAGAGCCGATGCCTCCGGCTATTAAACTGATGACTATCCAAAAAAGAATATTTAACATTTTTTACTCCTTTTCTTTTAATTCCTTATTTTAACAAACAGTCGCAAGGTTTGTTAGTCAGTATTTCTTTTTGTTCTTTTATTGTGTTGATGAATTTTGTTTGTTTGGCAGAACCCATGTTTTTTACTTTTTTAAGCGGGCTGTGGTGACGGTAGCCGCGGCTGGCAAATTCTTTGACCAAAATATCGTGTCTTTTATAAAGAGCATTCAATTTGCCGGCCCAGCGCAGTGTTTCCGGATGTCGAGAGTATCCTTTTTTCTTTTTGGTGATAATATTCCAGATAGCGTGAAGTTCCCGGTGTTCAGCTAAAAGGTGCTGACGACATAAGTATTTTGGCTCAATATCCCAGATCCTCACAGTGTATATTATACCTTACTTTGAGACCGATAGTTGGTTGGTCTGGCTTATAAAAAACCCGCTGATTTTTTGAAATTTTTTCTTGAACTTGTCTCAATAAAAGTATAAAATCTCCGCCAATGCAGAACAAGATTAAAGAACTATTAAATAATAAATTAAGCCTGCCGCAGGATGTTATTGATGTTTTATTGGGCGCAAAATCTTTACAATTTGCTCAATCAATAGACGAGCTTTATCATGCCGCTTTGCCTAAAGAGCAGGAAGAGCATGTTGTGGCTTATGAGGTCAAAGGCAAAGGTCTTGTTAAAGAAGCTTTTGTTCACCGCGCTAAGAACGGCATTGCCGCTAATTACTATGAAACTTATATGCGCCGCCGCGATCCCGACAGCATGCTGATCGGCGACGAATTGCCTTCCGATAAAGTTAGATATAAAGATGTTTATAAAAAAGATTTTTCTGGCCTGCGTCAGGAGACATTGGACTGGCTTAAAGAACAAGACCTGATGATCTTCTTCTTTATGGCAGGGCACCTGGAGTATGGCATTCCTTCTTTAGTTATTGCTCCTGCCAATGCCGGATTTTTTGCTTTTGGGCTAGGTTTATTGCAAGGGGTTATTTCTTTAGATAATTTGCCTAAATTTGAACCGCAGAATTTTATTTTTGTTGCGCCGCCTTTTAGGCACACTCATTTTGACGGTAAACAGGTGGTTGTTCATAACCGCGCGGAGAAAAAATATGAGATCTTTAGTTATAATCTTTATCCGGGTCCGAGTGCCAAAAAAGGTGTTTATGGGACATTGATCCATTTTGGCGAACAAGAGGGCTGGGTAACGGCCCATGCTGCTGTTGTTCAGGTCATTACTCCTTATGATAACAGAATTACTATTATGCATGAGGGTGCCAGTGGTGGCGGTAAGAGCGAAATGAATGAACATATCCATCGCGATTTTGACGGCACTATTTCTTTTGGTAAAAATATTCAAACCGAGGAAGCTCGCGCTCTTATTATTCCGCGCGGTTGTAATTTGCGTCCGGTAGCTGATGATATGGCTCTTTGTCATACTAAGATCCAAAAAGGGAATGGCAAATTAACGGTTTTAGATGCGGAGAACGGCTGGTTTATTAGAGTAGATCACATTAAAAATTATGGCACCGATCCAGATATTGAGGCTCGCTCCATTCATCCGGAGGCGCCGTTGTTATTTTTGAATATTGAGAGTCAGCCGGGCAGTACCGCTTTGCTCTGGGATCATATTGAAGATGAGCCCGGAAAAACCTGTCCTAATCCGCGCTTTATTCTGCCGCGACAAATTGTGCCTGGCGTGGTCAGTAAACCGGTCAGTGTTGATCTGCGTAGTTTTGGTGTCCGGACACCGCCCTGCACAAAAGAAAATCCGAGCTATGGTATTTTAGGCGTTTTTCATGTTTTGCCGCCGGCCTTGGCCTGGCTCTGGCGTTTGGTTTCGCCGCGTGGTTATGCTAACCCCAGTATTATTGAAAAAGCTGGGATGGCCTCGGAGGGTGTTGGTTCTTACTGGCCTTTTGCTACTGGTTTAAAAGTTAAACAGGCTAATTTATTATTGCAGCAGATAGTTGCTACGCCTAATGTTAAATATGTACTTTGTCCGGTCAAACATATTGGTGCCTGGCAAGTTGGTTTTATGCCGCAGTGGGTCATGCGCGAGTATGTAGCGAGAAGGGGCGGCATTAAATTCACTAAAGAAGAACTTTCCGCTTCGCGTTGTTCACTGCTCGGTTACTCTCTGGAAAAGCTCATGATCGAAGGTCAGCGTTTTGAACGCGGCCTGCTCAAGGTTGAGTATCAACCGGAGGTCGGGCTTGAAGCTTATGACCTTGGCGCTCAAGAGCTCAAAGAGTTCTTTAAAAAAGAGGCCAAACAGTATTATACTGAAGCGCTTGATCCGCTTGGGCGTAAGATCATAGAGTGTTTAATGTCTGATGGTTCGCTGGCCGAGTACCTGGACTTAATTAAAGTCGATAATTTTTTTATTGAAGAATAACGATTTAATTAAGCTATTCATCATCTAAAAATCTTACCGTATAAGTATTTCTAAAAACCTCTGACGCTTACGCTGCCCCAGAAAGAATATTCATTGGTTTGATCGGTGCCAAAGCTGTAGCCGTAGCCGCCGCCGATGTCAAAGCCTATATAATAAGGACTGTAGACATTTTTCCAGCGGGTCTCATATTTTTTGATCTCATATTTTATTTCGGTATCAGGTTTAAGTCTGCTGGTGCCGCGGAGTTTAGCCTGTTTTTTGACAAAAGCGGCGTGTTCTTCTTTTGAGAGTTTTTCTACCTTGTCATAGCTTACTTGCAGAGAACCTGCTTTATCTTCCCAGGTAGATTTATGAATATTATGCCAGGGGTAATAAAAAGTGATGCTTTCTCCGAATGGAAGATTGCTAACATCCGCTTTTGCCAGATCTGTTATTTTGTTTTTTTGTAGCATGCCGTTCACTAAGGTATCTATTCCTGTCTGGTTGATCTGCTGATTTTTCGTTTTTTCTGAAATATCGGCACGGATCATTTTATTCAAAGAAGCGTAAGATTTTTTGTAGAACATGTGAAAATTATTGTTTAGAGCTTCCATGCGGTCCAGTTTCAATCCTTTTATTCGCTGGTCGTTCAATTCCTGATATCTTTCCAGATAAAGCGGACGGTATTCGAGCATTGTTTTGAGCTGTTCTTCGCTGGAGAGCCCTATCAGCTCAGGTATAGTATTGAGTTCATTGACTGTACTTTGAAGATTTTTTATTTCATTATTATTAATAGCTATTTTTTCTTGAATAACGCTGATCTCTTTTTCTAGATCGGATATTTTTACTTCTGCGCCGCGATAAAGATTATTTATTCGATGATATTCATTGCCTTCCAGGCTTTTGCTTGATAGTTGTTCACTATAATCTATCATGTTGCCGCGCAGTGATATTATTTCTTTTTCTTTATTAGTGATCATATTTTTAAAACTATTAATGTTTTCCAGATAGGCATATATGCCGTTGATCGAGCCGTAGGCCTCCTCTTTTCTTTTTCTTTCGGCGTCGGTCTGAATGTAATCAAAACACTCCGAGTATTCTGTGTAAACGCGCAGATATTCATCCTGCAGATCATAGAGGTCGTTGGCATACTGACGAGGGATAGTCAGATCTGAATCTGCTGTTGACTCGCTGACGGTGTAGCAGATGCCGACATATTTTGGGTCTGGGTCTTTGTAGACCGGAGAGAGGACCTTGTGGTTCTGGTCGGCATAATAGGATGTTACGAAATATTTGCCGGCGGGAACGTTAGCTGTTAGTGTAATGCTCTCTTTGGGCGAGTTTTTATCAGCTTCTCTGGTGAAGTAGTATTTATTGCCCGCTTCGTTCTTGAGCTCAAAAACACAATATGCTTCAGTATTGTCGTTAATTTTTTTGTTCAGAGGTGGGGCATAAACTGTTAGGTCCCAGCTGCGTTTTTCTTTACTGAACTCTTTGGTAATGGTTATTTTCTTGAATTGCAGCGGCAGTATGGTGTCATTTGATACTTGATAGGTGTAATTGAAACCGGCCAGAACAGGGACTTCGTAAGATTGTCTGACAGTGCGGCTGATCTTGAAATCTTTGCCGAGACAGAGATTGGCGCCTATTCTCTGCTGTGTTTCATCGGCGATATTGTTGTTTAACATATAGATGATCTCAGGCGTGATGTTTAAATATGACGATGTAAATTCATATTTGCCGCGCAAAGAAGTGTTAAAGAGATCCGAATAAAGATATTTGTTGTAATCGCCGGCAATGACAATGTCGCTGTTAAAGCGGTAGCTGGCGCCAAGGCCCCAAGATGAGTCGGGCAAAAATTTTATACCGTTGATCTCTTGCGGCCGGGCATAGTTTTTGAGCCCGAAACCTAAGCCGAAATTCGGAATGAGGTTATTGACTGATAAACCGAGATCAAGGCCTAATCTGTTGAATTGTTCTTGCGTCTCAAACCCTACGCTTTTTTCATTGTAATTAAGTGATAGGCCGCCGGCAAGATAGTTGTCTATCAGCGGATAGGCATAACTCAGCATATATTTGTTTTCAGTTTCTTGGAATTTAGTCTTTTGATTTCCGGTTGGGCCATAGTTAAACTGGTCTTGTTCAAGAGTTGTTACTGTCGTGCCAAAATAGTGTTGGCCCCACCAGCCGCTGAGATTATAAGTATTCATAATATTCGGCTCGACCGATTTATAGTTTTTTTGCTGCTGCTGATAATTTATTTCAATATCTATTGCTTTATCTTCGCTTTTTTTCTTGGCGCTATTATTAGCTGGGTTGCCCCATATATTTTGTAGGCCGTTATCGCCATAATAAGCCCACGGTGCGTAACCTGTGTAAAAATTATTTATTTTATAATTCATTGTTGAACTCATAGCTTATCTCCCTGCTATTTTTTCTTGAAGCGTAGCTTCTTTATTTAAAAATTTTGCCAGAAATGAATTGAACTCGACTGCTCTGCCGAGCTCAGCGAGCCCGCCCGTTGTTTTTCTGACCAGGTAATCAGAAAGATCGTTTTTTAAATGTTTTTTATAAAAAGGAGTAAAAGTTTTATAATAAAAAACAACGCCTGTTTCCAGTGCCGCAAAAAATTTATTTTCTTCGTTTGCCGGGTCAAGTTTTCCGTTAATGCAGATATTTCTGACCTGACGGAAATAATTAAGATCTTTATTGTCCAGCTGGGCCGATTCTAAAGCGCAATCTTTTTCATCATCTGCTGGACGGTCTTTAACTGCTTTAACGGTGAAGATGGTATTTTTATCAGCCTTCTCTAGTATGCCATCTACAGCTATTTCAATATAATAAGTGCCGAATTCGACAAGGTTGCCACTATCGTTTTTGCCGTCCCAGTAAAAATCGCGAAACCCTTCTGCCATTGAAGTGACCGGGATATTCCGGACAAGTTCGTGGGCGGTGTTATAAACTTTAAGAGATATCGAGTTTGCTCCGGGGTCGCCGATGATCGATCTGATATGCAGGTCTTCGCGGCCGAGCAAAAAACCATCTTGCTGTGTTGTATCTATTACAAAGCTTGAGTATTCACTGATCGAGACATCGGAAATTTGATTTGCCGGGGAGAAAGTTTCATTGCCGTAGATATCTCTGACCCTGATGCGGTAGTAAATATTTCCCTCCTGCCAGGGGTAATCAAGTGCTCCTAGATTTAATTCGTAATTGCCGCTGCCGGTTGCGTTCATTGTCAGGCTGTCCCAATTTGTTTCATCATAACTAAATTGAAGAGCAACACTGCTGACCGCATTATTGTCACTGACGCTGCAATTAAAAACGGCAACAGACGGATTGTCGATAAATTCAATATAGATATCGGTGCCGTAACCCGTAGTTAAAACCACATCGCTGTTAATGACAGGCGGGGTGTTGTCAAAGATCCAGCTATTATTTATGACAGGGCGAAGAAAAGGGTCGTAAAGTGTTGCGGAGATGCCGTTATCTACGCCGCTGACATCCGGTGTTAAATTATAACCCAGACCATAATACTCATATTCATTATGCAGGGCTACCTCAGTATTGCCAAAAATAGAGTTGAATTTGTCGCCGGTAGACGGGTCGGTGGTCATCAGCCAGAAATTTTTAGCTGCCAGTGTGCCGGAAACATCAATGTGATCGCCGCTGCCGTAGTACTGAGAAAAATTGAATGTGGCTGTAGTATTGACCGGGCCGATAGAGCTATTGAGATCAAATTGTTTGGCTGCGGCATTGACCAGGCGGTCCGTGTCATCTGAGATCGTGTAATAGACATCAGTCGCAGTGAAAAAATTTGTCTCTAAGCCGGTCAAGGGGATAAGCAGATCAGCCCCTGGTAATTTTTGTTCCTGAACCAGAGTGGATTTGCTAACGGTGCTGAGCGTAATATATTTATTGTCTGTGCAAAAGCCATCGCGCACCAGGAGGTTTTTGTTGCCCGCAGCGTCACTGACGATACTGACACCTTTGAAATTTGTGAAATTTCCGTTGTTATTGATGATAGAGACAGGCGAATAGGACCCGGTTCCATAAGTGGCAATGTCGAGAGGGTTGCTCTTATTTACAACGACAGTTTTAAGATCTCTGTAAAAAGCAGGATCGCTGTGGATCTTATAATTATAAGGGAAAGTTATAGCGTCTGTATCGACGCCGGTAAACGAGGCGTTCTCGTTGCCGGTAGCCGGGTCTATGGGATCTGTGCCGTTGATGTCATAGAGAAAAATAAGAGAGCCGGCAGGGACAGAACCTGAATTGAAGACTTTTGAGTTCGTAATTGCGTCATATTCTGTGAGATCTTCATTGACAAAAGAATTACGGCTGCCGACAGTGCTGAAAGCAACATCAAAACGCTTGATCCCTATGAGGACGCGGTTGCCGCCGGCGTCGTTGTGGTAGATCTCGGTCCAGATATTGGAAAAGTAGTTGTCGCCGACATTGATCTTTAACGGCTGCTGAGCGATGTTGTTGTAATCAGCGTATGTTCTGGTGACGGAGTTAATGATGTTGTTCATGCCGTTGCCGTAGCCGCCGCGGATATTAAATGTATAAGATGAGTTGCTGTCAGTGAGCAGCGGTAGATTAGTGAACTGAATTTGATCCGGTGTGCCCGAGGTGTTATTAATAAACGAACAATTGTTGATATCGTAGGCGTAAGCGGGGTCGGTGTATTGTTTGTAGTGTATTGGTGTGGCGTAGAGGTCGTAAATGCCGACCATCTTTTGCGTGCTGTTCACGCTCACATTGTTAAACAGTGCCATAATTCGCTCCCTTTGCTTTTTTATTTCCCTGCAGTTTATTGCAATTCTTCTTCAAGTGATTCATTTTTTTTGTCTAAAAGAGTTATGCTATAATTTGCCGATGAAAATAATAGGAATTACCGGCACTAACGGCAAAACAACAACCACCTGGTTTCTAAGAGAAATTTTAGAGAAAGCCGGTTATAAAGTTGGGATGATCGGTACCTTGACCGGCCGTTTGACCACCCCCTCCCCCTGGGAGCTGACAGAACTGTTCAATAAATTTAAAGCGGAAAAAAAAGATTACGTGGTCATGGAGGTCTCCTCACACGGTATTCATCAGGATAGAATTAAAGGTCTTTTTTTTCATGTTAAATTATTGACAAATATCACGCGCGATCATCTTGATTATCATAAAACGTTTGCCGCCTATAAGAAAGTTAAACTAGATTGGCTGCGGCGCGGCGAGGGGATCAAGATATATCCGGCTGATTTTAAAAAGCAAAAAATTGATTTTAATCATGACTTTGTCGGCGGCTTTAATGAGAAAAATATTAAAGCGGCGCTGGCGGTGGTTGATGCTTTAGGTATAGACCGCCACAAGGCGATAACGGCGTTAAAACATGTGCCGCAGGTGCCGGGCCGTTTTGAGAATATTAAATGCGGGCAGCCTTTTAAGGTAATTGTTGATTACGCGCATACGCCTGATGGTCTGGAGAATATTATGGCGGTGGCCAGAGAGCTCAAGAGAAAGAGCAGGAATAAAAAAAAGAATAAGATCGTCACAGTTTTTGGCTGCGGCGGCGACCGTGATAAAGGTAAGCGGCCGGTGATGGGCGGTGTGGTCTTTAAATACAGTGATATTTCAATAGTGACCAGTGACAATCCGCGGACAGAAAATGCCGATCAGATAATTAAGGATATTATGGTTGGGATCAAACCCTGTTTCTGGCAAAAAAGCAAACAAGTCTTAATAGAGAAAGATCGTGCCCGGGCTATTAAAAAAGCGGTTTCTTTGTCCGGCGCAGGGGATGTGGTTATTTTGGCCGGCAAAGGGCATGAGACCTATCAGATCATTGGCGAGAAGCGAATTCATTTTGATGACCGGGAAGAGGCGCGCAAAGCGCTGGCTAATTTGGGGTACAGATAGCAATGGCCTATTCCATAGATACCAGAACATTAAAACCGGGCGATATTTTTATTCCTGTTAAAGGGGCTAATTTTGATGGACATAATTTTATTGAGGCGGCGCTTGCCAGAGGCGCTAAAGAGATCCTCGATGTCGATTTGACGGAATTTGCCAGAAAAAAAAGGGCAGAGTTACAGATCCCGATCATTGCTGTGACCGGCAGTGCCGGCAAGACGACGGTCAAAGATCTCTTGGCGGCGGTCCTCTCGCAAAAATTCAATGTCTATAAGTCGCCGGAAAATAATAATAATGAAATAGGTGTGCCGCTCTCACTGATCAATATAGAAGAGAAACATGAGATCGCCGTTTTAGAGCTGGCGATGCGTGGCCGCGGACAGATAGAATATCTGGCCAAGATCGTGAAACCTACGCACGCTGTAATTACGAATATTGGCTGGACACATATTGAGCTTTTAGGGAGCCGCGATGCCATTGCCATGGCTAAGTCCGAAGTGATCAGCAAGGGGATCAAAATATTTCTCAATAAGCGCGATGATTATTACCCTTTTTTAAAAGAGCGTGCCGAGGCGGAGGATGCCGAGGTCATTGATTTTATGCCGGCAAGTTTTATGCAGGCCAACGAGATGACGGTGCGGGCGGTGGCGGAGGAGTTCGGCTTAACGCAAGAAGAGATCAGCCGCGGTCTGCTGACACGGCAAACATCGGCGCACCGGTTAAAAGTAATTGTGCCGGAAAACAATAAAGAGATCACCATTATAGATGATACTTATAATTCTAATCCCGACGGGTTGATCTTTGCGCTTAATTATTTGCGCGAGCAAGCGGCCAGTGCCAGAAAAATAGCGGTAATTGGCGATATGAAAGAATTGGGAGATTACGCTGTTATGCTTCATCAAAACATTGATGTCAGCGGTATTGATATTATTATTACTTACGGCGAACTTTCCCGGCACATTAAACAGCAAAGGCATTTCCCTTTAGGCCAGGAAAAAGAGCTAATAGCTTATTTGCAGACAATTTTGCGCGCCGGCGACCATCTTCTTTTTAAAGGTTCGCGTTCGCTAAAAATGGAAAAATTAATAGAGCAGCTAACGGGCTATTAAGTTCATTCCGTTATTCTTCAAAATTTTATATTGCATACTTCTGGTAAATTTGTTATAAACTGGCTTCGCATTTTTTTAAGGGGGCTTTTCTATCCGGAACAGGTTTTCGGCCAGGGGAGAACTATAAAAAATTGCGGAAAATATAAAGATTAAGGAGCAAATATATGTCAAGTAAGATATCTTTAGCGGACAAGAAAAAGATCTCGGCCTACCGCACAACAATTGAATCGGCATTTTATGCTAACAATGTTGTTGAAGTTAAATCGGTAGCGGAAGCTTATGAACTGGCAAAAAAATCGCCTGGCACTATGGAAATAGACCAGCCGATCTATAAACCGGAAGCACATGGTCTGCCTAAAGACGCCAATGTATTGCTTTTTAACGATGGTACTGTTTTTGGCAGATGCGCCGCCGCCAGAAGGATCGCCGGCACAAAAGGTGTAGATGAAAAAACTTATTCTGCTATTTTACGTGAAGCTGTTTATAACATGCGTTCAAAAAAAATGTATAAGACACAGGCTTATGTTGGCTTAGATGAAAAGTTTATTATCAAAGCTAATCTTTGTATCCCGGAAGGGTTTGAGAACAATATGCTTTCCTGGCTGCTTAATTTTCAGGCAAAAAATTCTGAGTATGATGCTATGTATAAAAAATCTAAAGAACAGGATGTTCAGGATATTTTTGTTCTGGTAGATCCTTACTGGTCTCATCCTGATTTTCCGCTAGGGCTCTCTTTTGCTGACCCTGACCACAACTGTATCTGTATTTTAGGCATGAGATACTTTGGTGAAATGAAAAAAGGAACACTGACATTGGCCTGGAAATCTGCTAATAAAGTCGGCTTTGCCTCCTGCCATGGCGGTTTAAAACGCTATAACAACAATAACTTTGTTGCGGCGGTTTTTGGCCTTTCCGGTTCCGGCAAATCGACAATTACACACGCTAAGCACGGCGGCAAATATGATGTAACTGTACTGCACGATGACGCTTTTGTTATCAATGTGCAGGAGGGCTATTCTATTGCGTTAGAGCCGGCTTACTTTGACAAAACACAGGATTATCCTATTGAGGATATTGACAACAATAAGTTTATTTTAACCGCTCAGAACTGCGGTGTTTCTGTAGATGAGAACGGCAAAAAGAAACTGGTGACAGAAGATATTCGCAATGGCAATGGCCGCGCTGTTAAATCTAAGCTGTGGACACCTAATAGAGTAGATTGTATCAACGAGAAGATCAACGCTATTTTCTGGCTGATGAAAGATCCTACCTTGCCGGCAGTAATTAAAATAACTGATCCTGTGCTCGGCGCCTCTCTCGGTGCGACACTGGCTACCAAAAGAACGACCGCTGAGCGTTTAGCGCCCGGGGTTGATCCTAACGCGCTGGTAGTTGAGCCTTATGCTAACCCTTTTAGAACATATCCTCTGGCCGAAGATTACAATAAATTTAAAGAACTTCTGGCCAATGGCGTTGAGTGTTATATTTTGAATACCGGCCACTTTGGCGAAGAGAAAGTTAAACCGGCCGATACGCTCGGTGCGGTAGAGGCTATTATTGAAGGTAATGCTAAGTTCAGCAACTGGCTCGAAGGTCTGCAGTTAATGGTTGGCGTCAGATCTGAAATTTCGCCGAACATGTCAGACAAAGAATATTTGACACAATTAAAAGCACGCATGGAAGACAGAGTTAAGTTTTTTGAGAGCAGAGATGCCGAGACCAATGGCTTTGATGTTCTGCCTGCTGAGTGCGCTGCTTCTGTAAAAAAAGTTATAGAAGGAATTTTGGTAAAAGCTTAGTCTTTTTTGGTTTTATTGCTCTGTCATGAAATCCTTATGGCAGAGCAAAACCCTTAAATAAAGGGGATGTGATGATATACAGGTTTGCTGAAATAGACTCCACTAACAAATACGCGCTGCGTGAAATGGCAGCGCTTTCTCATCAGGACATAATTCTGGCCAATTCTCAAACGGACGGACGCGGTAGACTGGGCCGCCAGTGGGTCTCTCCGCCGGCTGATAATCTTTATTTTTCTATAGTCATTAAAGATTTTTTACATATAGAACAGAACGCTTTTTTAAGTGCTGTTATTGCGCTGGCAGTTTCGACCGTGCTCAAAGAAAAATATCAGCTTAATACAACACTTAAATGGCCTAACGATGTCATGATCGGTGAAAAAAAACTTTGCGGCATATTGGCCGAAAGCAATAAACAGGGGCTGGTGATCGGTGTCGGGCTCAACGTCAATATGACTGGAGACGAGCTGACAAAGATCGATCGGCCGGCAACCTCTATGTCTGTGGCCTTAGGTGTTAAACAGGAGAGAGAAGATGTCTTTAATAATGTCATTGCAGAGATCTTTTCTTTTTTGAAAGTGATCGAAAAACAGGGCCTTGCTCAGCTATTACTGCTCTGGCAGGATGCTCTGCAGATAATTGATAAGAAAATAGAGGCGGAAACACCGGGCGGTAATTTTACCGGTGTGGTAAAAAAGGTCGATAATGACGGCGGTTTATTAATAGAAACTGCCGCTGGTCAGAAAAAAATTTTAGCGGGAGATGTCAAATATGTTGCTTAGCAGTTTGCAATTAACTATTGCTGGTATGTCGGTTGTTTTCGGTTTTTTGATCGTAATGGTTTTGACCATTAATTTAATGAGTTTTTTAGTTCTAAAATATTTTCCGGAAAAAGAGTCCTCGACAAGCTCGGACACCAAGCTGGAGGATAGCGAAGCGATAATTGCGGCCATTGTTGCGGCTGTGAAAAATACTAACAAATAAGAAGTAAGGAGAAAGATAATGGCGAAAAAGAAAATAAATGTAATGTGTACAGCGTTCAGGGACGGTTTTCAGTCTGTCTATGGCGCCAGGGTCCATTTTAACGATTATGCTCCTGCTATTAAAGCGGCAGTAGAAGCTGGCATTACTTATTTTGAGGCAGGCGGCGGCGCAATGTTCCAGAGCCCCTTCTTTTATGCCAATGAGAATGCCTTTGATAATATGGATAAATTCAGAGAGATAGTTGGTCCTGATGCTAATTTGCAGACGCTGGCCAGAGGTGTTAATGTTGTCGGGCTTGATTCTCAAAGCCGAGATATTATTAACCTCCATGCCAAGATGTTCAAAAAACACGGCATGACAACAATTAGAAATTTTGACGCGCTTAACGATGTCAATAACCTGGAATACAGCGGTCAGTGTATTGTTGATAACGGCTTAAAACATCAAATTACTGTCACAATGATGGATCTTCCTCCCGGCTGTGAAGGGGCGCATGATGTGGCTTTCTATGAAAAAACTTTGAAGAAAATTATTGAGTCCGGTATACCGTATAGCTCGGTTTGTTTTAAAGACGCTTCAGGCACAGCTAATCCGCGCAAGGTTCATGAAACAATTAAGATGGCTAAAAAACTGCTGCCGGCTGATGTTCCTGTACAGTTTCATACGCATGAAACTGCCGGCACTTCTGTGGCCTGCTACATAGCGGCTATCGAGGCTGGTGTTGATTGTATTGATCTTTCACTGGCACCTGTTTCTGGCGGAACATGTTCGCCAGATATTTTAACGATGATGCATGCCCTCAAGGGAACTGAATATGATCTTGGTTTTGATATGAACAAGATCTTAAAAGTTGAGGATGTTTTTACCGAGTGCATGAAAGATTACTTTATGCCGCCTGAGGCTAAAGCTGTATCGCCGATCATTCCGATGTCGCCGATGCCTGGCGGAGCGTTGACTGCCAATACACAGATGATGAGAGATAATGGTATCTTAGATAAATACCCTGAAGTAATTAAGGCGATGAGCGAAGTTGTCCGTCGCGGCGGGTTTGGAACTTCTGTTACACCGGTCTCTCAATTCTATTTTCAGCAGGCTTTTAATAACGTAATGTTCGGCCCCTGGGAAAAATTTGCCGAAGGTTACGGCAAAATGGTGCTCGGTTATTTCGGCAAGACGCCGGTAGAGCCTGATCCTGAGCTGGTAAAACTGGCTGCGGAAAAAATGGGTTTACAGCCGACAACTGAAAAAGTAGTGGATATCAATGACAAAGATGCATCTAAAGGAGTTGAAGCAGCTAAAAAAATGCTCAAAGAAAGCGCGCTGCCTGAAACCGAAGAGAATATTTTTATTGCCGCTGCCTGTAAAGAGAAGGGTATCCTTTTCTTAAAAGGAGAGGCCAAAGTTGGTGTCAGAAAAATAGCTAAAACAAAAGAAGAAGCTAAAAAACAGTCCGATAATTATATGGTAACTGTTAACGGCAAAAAATATCCGGTAATGTTAAAAGATAATATGGTGACTGTTGACGGCAAAAAATACGAGATAGCGATAGAAGAGGGTATGCCAGATACCAGCGCTGCCGGTGCTGTTGAGCCGACCGCTGACGCTGTGGAGATCAGAACTCCTTTTCCTGGCACTATTATTAGAGTATTGCGCGAAGCTGGTAAAAGAGTAGTTAAAGATGAAGTTATTTTGATCATTGAAGCGATGAAAATGGAGACGGAAATTAAAGCGCCGCGCGATGGTGTTATTGTTTCGCTGAGTGTTAAAGCTGGCGATGCGATCGGTTCAAATCAGTTGCTGGCGACACTAGGGTAACTCACCCCCTGTCCCCCTCTCTTATGAAGAGAGGGGGAATAAAAGTGAGAAAAATACCTTTCTTTTCAAGGGGAGGGTGAGCTGAGGAGATATAAATGGAAGCTATAAATTTAGGACATGTTTTTGCTAATATTTTTCACAGTACCGGCTTGATGAATTTTACACTGCCGAATATTATTATGATAATTGTCTGCTGTGTTCTTCTCTATCTTGGTATTGTCAAAGGCTTTGAGCCGCTACTTTTGATCCCGATCGGTTTCGGCGGACTGCTTTCTAATATACCGGTGGCGGGTATTTCAGAGCCGGGCGGTTTTCTCTATTATATTTATAACTTTGGTATTAAGACCGGTGTTTTTCCGCTGCTCATTTTTATGGGCGTCGGGGCGATGACCGATTTCGGTCCGCTGATCGCCAATCCGCGGCTGGCTCTTTTGGGCGGCGCGGCGCAGTTTGGTATTTTTACCACGCTGATCGGCGCTATCGCTTTGCCTGGCATGAACTTTACCTTAAAACAGGCGGCCTCTATCGGTATCATTGGCGGCGCTGATGGTCCGACTGCTATTTTTGTTACGTCCAGATTGGCACCGGAACTTTTGGGCGCTATTGCTGTGGCCGCTTATTCATATATGGCGCTGGTGCCGATCATTCAGCCGCCTATTATGCGCTGGTTAACTAACGAGACTGAGCGCAAAATAAAAATGAAGCAGCTGCGCCATGTAACTAAAATTGAAAAAATTCTCTTTTCTATAGTGGTCCTTTTGCTTTGTGCTGTTTTATTGCCAGATGCCACACCTTTGATCGGGGCCCTGATGTTTGGCAACTTGATCAATGAGTGCGGTCAGACTAACCGCCTGGCTGATACTGCCAAGAACGCACTTATTAATATTGTAACTATTTGTCTCGGTTTAGCGGTAGGTTCTAAACTTGAAGCGGGTAAATTTTTAACTATTCAGACGCTGGGTATTTTGATGCTTGGGTTAGTGGCTTTTTCTATTGGAACCGCTGCCGGCATTTTAATGGCTAAACTGATGAATAAGTTTTCAAAAAATAAAGTAAATCCGCTAATTGGTTCGGCCGGTGTTTCTGCTGTTCCCATGGCGGCGAGAATTTCTAATAAACTTGGTTTAGAAGCAGATCCGCATAACTTTTTAATGATGCACGCCATGGGGCCGAACGTCTCCGGTGTTATTGGGTCGGCGGTTGCCGCGGGTGTATTGCTGGCGGTGTTCGCGTAAACCCTCTCTCCTCGATACACCAGCTTTGCTGGCACTCGGAGTTCGGGTTAGCCGCTTATCGAGTGATTCGCATTAAGCGAATAGTATCGAGATAAGCGGTGAGTTTCTTCTTGCCATTATTAAAAAAGTATATTAAAAATAACCAATGAAAATAAAAAATCTATTAAAAAGAGCCTTTGTTATATCTAACTGGCATCTCTTTGGTCCGACGTGTAAGCCGTTAAATGATCCGGCTAAAAAAATAGCGGAATTAAAGAATAAATACGGCAAAAATTTAATGTTCATTTTATGGCATGAGAGTATTGCCATGCCTATTTATTTTTACCGTGGCCGCAGCCTGGGTTTGTTAAGAGAGGCTTCAGAAAAAGGCGATAATTTTGCCGCGGCGGTCCGCAGCTTTGGTTTTAAAGAGTTCGGTGTGACCGATAACCCCGGTGACAAGGTCTCTATTAGAGGGACAATAGCCTTTATTAAGTATTTGCGCGAGGGCGGCCATGACGGCAATATCGCTATCGATGGCCCTAACGGTCCCTACCATGTTCCTAAGCCCGGCGTTTTTAAAATAGCGGAAAAAGCAGATCTTTTAATTATTCCCGCCGGAGTTTGGTATTCTAAAAAAATAATTTTTAAAAACCGCTGGGATAAATTCCAGCTGCCGTATCCTTTTATTTCTAAATATTGGCTGGAGATCGGTGAGCCTTATTATCCGTCTAAGCCGGTCAATGATGAGAATATGCCGTTTTTATTAGAGGAGATCAAGAACGAACTGGAGAAGATCAATGAGCAGGCGGCAGAGCAGGGCAAAAAAGAAATAGCGGCGAGGAAAGAGGCGGCGCAAAGAAGAGGGCTCAGACAGTTCTTGCGGAAGTTTTTTTTAATTGTCGCTTATTATGTTATAGGGATGACCGCCAGAATTGCCAATGATCCGGAACCTAAACTGGCCGAACTAAAAAAAGACGGGAAGAACTTGATCTTCTGTGTTTGGCATGAGGCTACCGCCGGCTGCTTTTGGTATTACAGGCGCCGTAAGGCCGGTATTTTAATAGAGAATTCGGCTAAAGGCGATGTCTTGGGTGCAATGGCCAGACATTTTGGCTATAAAACATTTGGAATTTCTGATGATCCCACAGACCGCTGTTCGGCTAAGGGGACGATCCAATTTATTAAATATCTGCGCGAAGGGCACGATGGCGTTATAGCGCTTGATGGGCCGAACGGTCCTTACCATGCGCCGAAAAGCGGTGTCTTTAGTATTGCCCAGAAGAGCAATGCTTTAATAGTTCCTGTTGGTTGTTATTACGATAAAAAAGTAATTTTAAAAAAACGCTGGGATAAGTACCATTTGCCAAAACTTTTTTCTAAGTATGTGCTCTTAGTTGGCGAGCCGTTCCCTATTCCGGAAAACCTAACTGAAGAAAACACCAAAATAGCAATAGCTCAACTGGCCGAGCGGATAGATGAGCTGGCGGTGGAAGCGGCTGGCGGTTGTTAGGGTTTTTGCGGGTGCCAGTCGATGGCGGCAATGGTTATGTCGTCTTCAATGTTATCTGAACCTATGAATTCCATTACTTTATCCTGTAAAATAAGACAAAACTCTTTGGCAGGTAAGTGTATATCAACACTGTTTAAAATTCTTTCTTTTAAATATTGTTCATCTTCATCGACAGTTTCTGTTCCTTCTTTAATGCCAAAATAAATTCCTTCAGGTGAGCGGGCTTCTGTTAATCCGTCAGTATAAAATACTAACTTATCGCCGGGGTCGAGCTGAATTGATCTGTCTTCAATATTGTCAGTGAAATCTGACCCGGTAATATACATTCCTTTAGATTTAATAAAAAGAAATTCTCCTGTTTTTTTGATCAAAATCATATAGGGATGAGCTGCACGGGCGAAAGTAAATAGCCCTGTTTTAAGATCAAGATAACCCATATATGCTGTTAGGTGATGGCCGTCGAGTTTTTCATCTAAACGGCGATTTATTTCATAAAGAGCTTCGCCAGGAGTATTGTTTGTGACATATTTTCCCAAATTATCCAAAGCCATTCTAACCATCGAGGCGATCATCGCCGATGATGGGCCGTGGCCTGAAACATCACAGATAAAGATACCAAGTTTATCGGCATATTTGTCTCTATAATGAACGTTGATAAAATCACCACTGACGCCAAGTGCCGCTTTGTAGACATAAAATATTGAAGCATCCTCCATTTTGGGTAGCTGTTTTGGTAATAGGCCGCATTGGACTCCTTTGGCCAGCTTAAGCTCTTTGGCCATAAGCTCATTTTTTTTAGCAATATTTTCAAGTAAAATATTTTGCTGCTTAATATGTGTTATTAACGAGAGATCAATATGTGTTTGTAAAGTAAAGAGCGCCGGGTTGATCGGTTTTTCTTCTATGCGCATAACCCCTTCGCCCAGGGCTTTGATTTTTTTTAAGGTATCGCCTATTTCGCCGGAGACAAAACAAATAAAGGTGTCTTTGATCTCTTCAATATTGCGGATAGTATTGGCCAGTTCGTAGCCGTTCATATCCCCCATTTTAATGTCGGAGATAAGAAAATCGAGCTTCCATTTATTCTCTAAGCCTTCAAAAATAATATCCAGGGCTTCTTCGGCGCTAAAGGCCTTTTTTATTGATAATTTTGGGATATTACCTTTTTCATGAGAGATATATAAAAGCCGTTCTAGCTCATCAACTATTACTGGATCATCATCGACAATTAAGATGTTTATTGCTTCGACCAGAAAATTTTTTTTATTAGAAGCTATTTTTAATATATTTTCTATTTTATAGTCAAGATCAATAAATTTTTTATTCATAATTGCAAGATTCCTTTCAATTATTTTTGAGCTGAGTTGAAAAATATTCTCTTAGCCCTTTTTCAAAGCGCAAAAATACCCGCGGTATTATATTGTTATATAGTTCATTATTTTCCTGCGCTATTTTTTGAGAAATGGCAGTTTTTTCTATAATGACCTTATCCTGTTCTTTGAAATACTCTGGATTATCAAATGTCTGACTGTTGCTTATGGAATTTTTAATAGATTTATTATGTATTTCATCTTGTTTTTCGCCAATGATCCGCAATAAACTATAAAAAGATTTATTTTGAATGTCCGGGACCAGTTTTTCTATTTCCTGCGGTGTTTTATTTTTTAAAATACCAAGAATTTCAGCCTTATTTACAAAAATATTATATTTTTTAAATAGGTCATCAAGGGCTTTAAGGACATATTTGTTGCCGCGGTACAGCCTTATTGTATCAAGAATTTTGGGGAGATATTCTTGACCACAAGAAAGCATAGTTTCAATAGTGCCGGAGATTATTTCCGGTAAGTTAGGGATAATTTGCAAAGAATAAGTTGGTTCTTTGTCGCTGTAGCCTTTGGCTTCAACAAATTTAAAATTAAAGATCTCATCGTTGGAAATATTTTTGTAATAAGCGCTCGCTGTTTTTTTGAACTCATCAATATATTTAATAATGAATTTATTATCATTAAGATTTTCATAGACCGACTGGTGTATTCTGGCGCCGCCGGGAGGACAGGATGTTTGCAGTCTTGCCGCAATATTGATCATGTCGCCGAGTACATCATATTGATTGTGATTGATCGGGCCATAGTTGCCAACGGTGCTTTTGCCCATATTTATACCAAGTCGAACCCAGACGCGCAGAAATTCTTTAGTTGCTGATTTTTTTCTGAGAACTGCATAGCTTTTTTCTATTAATAGCTGGGCCTCAGCATCGGGGCTTTGGTAAGCGTAGTTATGAAAATCTAAAATGGCGCGTTGAAAATCAATGGCAAATCCGATCATCCTTTCTGCAATGACTTTTTTGGGATTTTCCTCTTTTGTTAGCGTTATATCGATCGGTCCGCCAAAATGTAACATAAATTCGTCGCCAATAGTTTTATTGTAAAAGCCCTTGTTTTTTACAACAAGGTCTTTGGCAATAGAGAGTATCCCGTTGATCAGGGCGCCAAGTTCATTAGATGTCATAGATTGTGATATTTCAGAGGAACTGACAATATCGCCAAAGATAATGCCGATATTTGTATCATAAAAAGATTCGTCAACGCCGCCAAGACTGACCCAGTGTGCTACCAGGTCCGGGTTAAGATAAGAGTTAATAATGTTTTTGCTTAGTTTGAGCTGAGTGGCTTTATTAATGGCGCTGGAGATCTGGTAAGAAAAAATAGCGGCATCAAGACCTTTTTGCAAAACCAGGTCAGCGCCGGTTTGAAAAGCTCTTTCTTGACGGCCGGTTTCAGAAACTTCACCGGAAAGCATAATGTAATAAATATCTTTTATAGCGCGCAGCTGTGCGTCATCGCCACTGCGGATTATCCGGCAGAGTTCTTCGCCGCTTATTTCTGGCATTTTAATGTCAGAAATAATGACATCTGCTTTCCAGTTATTTGCCAGACCATCGAACAGAATATCTAGCGCATATTGTCCGTCGGACGCTTCTCTAATATCTATCGGGCCTATTAGACCTTCTGCTTCCAGGCGGCGCAGGTTTTTTATAGTGTTTTCTCTGATCGTATCATTGTCTTCAACAACGAGGATATGTGTTACGAGCTTTTTTATGAGCGGTGTTTGTGGTGTAATATTATTTATTTGATCGAAAATTATTTTTTTATACATAACTCACTCTATTTTATTAGATCATCAAATATTTTCTCAGTATCGTTAATGATGGCTATTAATTGTTCTTTTGGATCAGGAAGGTTTTTATTAAATAGTGCGGTAATACTTGTGGCAAAATAGTCCATAGCGGTTTTAATGTGTTCTATTTTGTGTTCAAGTAGCAATTCTAAAAGTTCATTAAGCGCCTGATCTTTTTGGCTGATTGTTTTCCACTCAGACAGTAATTCCTGATGATCATCGCGGTTATTGTCCTGGGCCGCGTAATAATACAATGTTCCCAGCAAGGCTAGCAGCTGCTTGGCTTCATAGATATGGTCTATTTTTAATAGCCGGTCCGGCAGAGCGTTAAGTTTGTTAAGTTCGGTAAAGATAATCTCTTTGACTTCTTGAATTTCACTAAAGCTCAATAAACGGTGCAGCCAGCCGATCTCTAAATAACTATAATAAAGAGTATAGCTTGATACCCTGTAAGGATTTTCTCTGATCAATTCAGTGAATTTATTTTTAAATAATTGATCAAAAGAATTATTGGCAATATTTTGCGGGTTAATAACTAAGTTATAGTAATAATTAAAAAAGATATTTTTTCTAAAAAACTCAAAGATCTGGATCTTTTTATTTGTTAGTTGGCCGGCCTCCGGATGAATATCGCGATGCTGATAGGCCAGGATCTTTTCTTTTAACGAGCTGGTATTTAATAAATTTAAAGCCATTTCGTAAAAATTTTTGACCGCAGGAGCTTGCTCCCGGTCAGTTTGATTGTTTGAGACAATTTTTTGGAGTGTTTCTATTTTGTCAAAAAAAGCTTCTACTACCAACGGAGAATAACGGGAAAATAATTTTTTAAGGATTTCTCCGGTAAATTTGCTGAGTGGCCAGGCGTCTTTATAAGATCTAATTGTTCCGGTGGCGTCATAATCGTCCGCTAAATTAATGGCTTGCTGAATAATATGTAAAGGAACTGTATGTTGCTGGCCATGCTCTTTAGTGTAAATAATTTGTTCTATACAGGTTGGCCGGCTTGAAGGGTAGCCGTCCTCACCGCCAAATTTTTCGTGGTGTGTTAGTTCGCCAAATTTTTGGGCAGAAAATAACTTTGTTTCATCGGTGTATTCGGTCAAGATAGAAACTAAGGGGTGCATACGCGAAATAACTATTTCTTCCGGGTCAAGTTCTGTCGGTTTTTCAATAATAGTGCGCGGCATACTGAACTTTCCTTTGTCGTGAACCAAAACAGCTTCCGCGCCAAAAATTTGCGCGTATTCGCTTAAACCAAGAACGCCGGAACTCAATAATGCCGGAACTAATAGCTTGAGCCGTTCCTGGTGGGCGTAAGTATTGGCGGAGGCAAAAAAAGAAATATTTTCTTTGCGGGCCAGCTCGCGGTCTTTGGTGATCATGACCAGAAGGTTCTCCGCTAATTTATTTTGATGTTTTAAGACCTGGGCCTTGAATTGCAGGTTGGTAATATAGCCGAGCAAAGGACGGTCTATCGGTTTGTGCAGGATCTTGATCTCATTATCGGGATCTAATTCTTCTATTTTTTTTATGACATCTGCTGTTTCCCCGGTAATTATTACAATAGGCAGGTTTTTATAATGGACCAAGGCGGGATCATTGGCTAAAATTTTTAGAACATCAATGCCGCTTAAGCCGGTCATTTTAATGTCTAAAAGCAAGAGGCCGATATCGCGGTGTTCTAAAAGCAGGTCAATAACCTCATCGCCGTTCTCTGCCATTTTTATAGATAAGCTTTTTTGATATTCCGGTTTGACATATTTTTTTAGTGTTTTTTCTGTGTCATCGCGAATAATTTTGTCGTCATCGGCAATGATGACATTTAAAGGGGGGATCAAGCGGGAAAAATCAACGCTGAGATTGTTGTTAATTATATATTCATCAAGAGCGGCAATTTTTAAGTTCATAACCACGGAGACTAATTCTTTTCTTCAGCGGCAGACACAACTGTTTTGAGTAATATTTCTTCAACTTTCAAGATCAAGGCATTCATATCGAGCGGTTTGCTGAAAGAAGGTATTTCATTTATACCTAGCGTACGGAAAGGTTTTCTTAAATTATAAAAAGCCAGCCCTTTTTCTTCGGAGAAAAGGTCGGAGGCAAAAATAAAAGGTACTTTGTAGTTGTTTTGATATAGTTTAAGGATCATGTCGTTGCCTTTGAGGTCTGGCATATCAATGTCTGTAATGATCAGATCATAATTGTTATTTTGTGTGATCATTTCATAGCCGTGCAGGCCGTCAGAGGCGGTCTCTACGACCAAATTGAATTTTCGCAGTTCGTTAGCCAGCGATTCTCTGATATTGTCATTATCTTCAGCCAGCAAGATCCGTTTATTATGAACAAGTTCACTGATCTGCTCTATATTTTTTTGTGCGACCGTTTCTTCTTTTGCGGCGGCCTCTGCCTGATTCTCTTCCGGGAACCAGAGCTGGAATTCGGCCCCTTCGCCATAGGTGCCAACCTCGCGGATAAACCCGCCAATAGCTTCCATGTAAGACTTTATATCATCTAGACCAATGCCGGAATTGCCGAGATCTTTATTGGTTAAGGTGTTGTCCTGGTTCTGCTCTTTTTTGGTAGAAAAACCGCGTTCAAATATTTTTTCTTTAAGGTCATCAGGAACGCCCAGACCATTATCTATAAAACGGACTACAGTAAAATTTTTATTATTTCTTTTGCCTTGCGAGGTAAGACACTTTATCTCTTTGTCGCGGCCAAGCTCGCCGGCTTGAAGAAAAGCTTCAATAGAATTAGTGAATAAAATTATTAAAATGTCATGGAGCGAGGTGTCAATTATGTTTTGCAGTTTCAGGGCACGAATATGTGTTTTTAACGGCAGGGCGGTGATGTTGTGCATTTTTAAGACAGATGTAAAGTCATCGACGGTGTCGCTGTAAACTGTGGAGAGCGCTACCGGTTCTTCGGAGAAGACTATCATGTTGCCGTTTAAGCGTTCGCGGTTGACGTGGATGTATTTAGGGATAGACTTGAAAATGGCCTTATCTAGCAGCTGATTTTTTTCCTCTAATAATGCTAGCTCTTTAAATAATTCTTCAAAAATATTTTCTATTTCTTTATGTTTTAGGTCGAGATTTTTTATTGAGTTATGTAAAGTTGTAGTTGAATTTTTGATCTTTTCTCTTGTTTCATTATCGTTTTGCTTGTTGATCTGTAGTGTTTGCAGGTAACCTTTTAATGAGTGAAAGATGGTCTTTAAAATACGGTCTTTGTTAGTTTTCTCCAGGACTTTTTCCAGTTGATCTAGTTTTTTTTCAAGTTCTTGTGTTTTTTGAGTTTCTTCCGTGAGCTTGGTTTGGGTTTTAATTAATGTTTTTTCTGTTTCATATTTTTCTATACTGTCTTCAATGGTATTTATTAGTATATTTTTAATATTACCGATGTCTTTTAATAAAGGTTCAACTTCTGAAATCTTTGAGAAAGAAAGATTTCCTAGTTTTATTAGGGTTGATCCAAGTAAAATATTATTATCTATAAATAATGAAACGACAAAATAATTGTTTGATCCACCTGCTTCGATGCGAGTGTTGTCTTGGTTTATGCAAATTTGAGGATCTATCGGTGAAAATAGTTGTTTCTTTTTAATGGCAAAAGCCCCGAGATCTTTATTTGTTTTATGATCCCATAAATGAACTTGACTATCTTCCTCCCAATCTCTGTCTTTTTCTTCTTTGAAATTTAATATATTATAAGCGATGGCTCCTATAGTTTTTTGTATTTTGGTTTTGAAATCAATAATGGTTGTTATTTCTTTTGCTGCTGTTAACTTGGATGTAATAAGTGTTGCGCGGTCGTTTGGAAAAATAGAGTATAAAATGTTATCTGGAGTTACATTACGATGAGATTTTAAACATACAACTGTTAATTCTAGTTTATGGGCCATTTGATAGGCTTGAAAAGAGTTGTATTCTTGAAGGGTTTTTCTTAGGGAAACAGATATCTTGTCTTTTCCGGTTTTTTTCATTCCGGAAATAGTTTTTTGGGCTTCTTTGCCAAAAACATTAGACATTATAATAGTGTCAGATAGTAATTCACTACTACCTTCCCCAGTTTTAGGTATATAACTTCCTGCAGTTATTTCAGCGTTCAAAGAAATTAATGTTCTAGAGAAAAGATCCATAATTTGTTTTAAAATGCTTTCTGGAAAGTAGAAATCATAACTATCTGCTGGGTTTCTTTGCATAAAATGAGAATTTAAGATAGTTTTTAGACTGTTTATCATATCGTTTATGCTGAGTGAATTAGAGTCAATGGTAATTTTTGAGGTAGCTCTGTTTTTTAGATTTGATACAATGGTTTTTATTTTTTCTAATTGTTCAGACTCGTCTTTCATGTGTCCAGAACTCATTAATAGGCGTCTTATTGTTTCTGCATCAAACTCAGGGTCATCGCTGGTTTGTTCAAGATAACGTGCGTAACTATGAATAGTGGCTAAGCTAAGATTGCTTGTTGATTCAGAAAAAAATATATTTTTATAGAACATAGATCATAGCCTTTTAATTTTTATTTATTTTAAATTAGTTTTTATTTAAAATCAATAAAGCAAAATATTATATACTATATTATAATAAATATTATGAAAAAAATAAATGTTGCAATTGTTGGTGCGGGCGCTATTGGTTCTTCAATAGCCTCTTTTATTTATAAGTCAAAATTTATTGATAATTTTTCTTTAGTTGATATAAATCAAGCGCATATTAATAAAGTTAATAACGATGGATTGAAGATAATTAACACAGAAGGTGAACTCGAGACTTTTTCAATAAAAATAGAAAAAAAAATAAATTTTAAATGCGACCTGATAATTATTTGTGTTAAATCAATAGCAACTGTGAGTGTTTGTAAGAAATACTTGAAATATTTAAAACACGATGGCTATTTTTTATCTTTTCAAAATGGTATTAATAATGAAAATATAATTAAAATTGTGGGTAACGATAATTATTTAGCTGGAGTGGTTGGTTTTGGTGCTACATTTAAAGAACCTGGATTAATTGAAATAACTTCTAGAGAGATATCATGCGTAATAGGAAGCCTGGATAATAAATACAACAAGAACTTTAAGAATATTTTTAATGTAGTAAAAGGGATAGGTGATTTAAAGATATCTTCAAATATTGTTGGCGAGCAATGGAGTAAATTAGCTATCAATTGTGTGACAGCGCCGTTGGGCGCAATTTATAAAATGAAGTTTGGTCAACTTGTTCACAATAGAAAAATAAGGCGTATGATGTTTGTTGTATTGAATGAGGTGATCGCTGTTGGGATGCAAAACAATATTAATTTTGCTAAATTAGGTAATAAGGTTGATATTATAAGATCTTTCAAAATTCATAAATATTACAATAACGTTATGTATAGAAAAATAAGATTAATGGTAAGGGGATATGCTATTCTTGTCTATCCATTTGAATTATTTAGGGCTAATCTGGTTATGTTTATGATATCTTTAAAGCATGGGAAAATGGAGTCCTCTATGTGGCAGGATTTGAAAAGAATGAGCAAAACGGAAATAGATTTTTTGAATGGATATATAGTATCGTTAGCAAAAAAATATCATATTAATTGTGCTATCAATAAAGATCTGACAAAAAAGATAAATTTACTAGAACGAAATTTCTAGAGACTGTAAACTAAACTGTGTAAACATGAATTAGTTTATGTTTAACCTCCCT
>CAYUXF010000019.1:25440-27538 GCA_964448755.1 uncultured bacterium | reverse complement strand
CCCCTCCTTTTTTCGATATCCCTTCAGATGAATTTAAAACTTATTATCAGCGACCCGCGAGAGATCGCCCTCATTTCCCACAACTTATCCTTGGGCAAAACCATGCACGTCCAAGACAATAACCTCTACCACGCCACCGGCGCCTGTGGCCCCACCAGTGGCGCCAACGCCATTGTCAGCGCCGAGACCCCTTTTGCGTATAATAAGAAATATCAGCTGGAAGATATTATTATGTATAAACTTATGTCGAAAGCTGCGCGTAGATTTCTGCAAAAGATCGACCCCGGCGCCAAATATAACCCCTGGAATTCCAGCGCTTGTATCATTTGGGCGGTAAACTCCCTGGCTGGACGCACTATTTGCGAACTGCAAGAAAACGATCTGGCCGGCATTATCTATAATTTGGCGATCAAGAAAAATCCAATAGTTATGGGCGGCGCCTTTACACCTAAGCGGCACTTTGTCTGCACCGTAGGGTTTAATACGGCCCAGACCGATATTTTTCAGATCACCGGCCCGCAAGATATCGAACTGAAGTGGCTCAAGTCGATGATCATTGATGACAGCTGGGGCAATTATTTAACCGCGTATAAAAGTAAAGACGGCAATAATAATATTTTGCCGCTAGATATTTATAAAAAGATCGCCATGGACAATAAGAAAATAAAAACAACGCAAGTTTATTTTTATAAAGGGGTTAAAAATTAAGTTATACCTCAAAATATTTGATCTAAACATATTATTTTTTCGATATTATGTTAAATGATAAATAAACGATCACTTTCATATTTTGAAAAAATGCGCCTGAATATGCGTAAGAAAGCATTTTTCAGCAGCGAATTGTTCCTGCTGAGAAAACTCGCCGAAGATGATCCTGAAATAACATTTGCAAAAAAATTTGACACTATAAATAAGCCCCGGCTTAATTCATATAATTTATTCGATAAATTTCAAAAAACATTGCTGATCATGAATGCGTATATCAACCATTTTAATGAGGTGCTGGTCAAAATTCCCGAACAAGAAATCGCTCATGAAATTGACGAACACGGCTTTCAGCAGCAGATCGTCCTGACCGACAAAGAAAAGATACGCGAACATCGAAAGAGTGATTGTTTGTTCGGTCCGGCCATGGAAATTTTTGACCACGGTTATGTTGAAGGGTTCATTGTCTGGCACTACAAAAACCTTAACCTGACCCTAAAATATTTTTTAGGGTCAAAATATGATGTGCACACAGAAGATGCAGATCTTTTTGAGAAAGTTAAGCTTATTCGTGAACTGTTTAAAAAAGAGGAAAAATGTTCCCAAAAACAGATAGATCAGCTCTTCAACAAAGGTCTGCGCGACGAACATCTTAACCTGATAAAAATAGTAGCCGGCGCGGTCACGCACAGCGCGGACAACGCCCTGCGCCAAAAACACTTAAAAGAAGATACTAAGCTTTTCTCTCGTGCCTCATCCGTTCCCGGCATCAGTCTAGATGAAAACAACAATGTTTTGGTAAAAGTAGAATATCTTGATTTTTTAAATCAGATCACCGATCTGCTCCTGGGCGGAATTGACAGAGTGCTGGCAAATTCCAAGCAAAGCGAATGGCCCGAACAATCGCTTAATATTTTTTTTCCTGATAAACAAGAATACCGCCGGAAATTATTCAATGAGTTATTTGTTATGGTTTTTAATAAACAGCTGGAAAAATTTTTTATTACCTATCGCCGTGATAATATCGAATACAAAATTACCCCGCAAAGTTATCAAGAATATCGTCTGATCCTTGACCGTGATCCGCGGCTAAAAGAGAAGCCGGTTTTATATAAAAGTCTTAAATACATAATTGACAGTTACCGTGCTTCCGGAAGCAATGTGTCTGCGCTGGAGAAATATCTCGAACTAATGGAAGTTTACGCAATTATCAGAAATACCCTAGCACACGGGATCTCCAATGAGATACCAAAGGCCAGAAAGAATGACCTGCTGCTTATCAAGAAATTTGGCGCCAAACATAAAAAAGAATTGATCATCGGCAAAAGAGAGATAAATCTGACCAATGAAAATATCCAGTTTTTTATTGATCAGCTCAGTGCATTTAAAGAGG
>CAYUXF010000019.1:0-25340 GCA_964448755.1 uncultured bacterium | reverse complement strand
CTGACCAATGAAAATATCCAGTTTTTTATTGATCAGCTCAGTGCATTTAAAGAGGTCCTGGCCGAACAGCTCTATAACGGATCTAAAAAATAGAGTAATATTATTCTCGCTCAAACTCTTCGGCCAAAACATCGGGGCTATTTTACGGCAATTCCCGACTAAACAATCTCGATAATCTTGACTTATTACCATAAATAAATTAGTCTTCGCCGATGATAAATATGCAGCATAAAGTTATCAGTACCTCTGCAGTATCTGCAGCACGCCATCATTTCATGGACGAGCTCTCTTATAACTCGACGATAAATTATGCTACCGGCGACAAGCGTTATAATTTAGTCGGCTGCTGCAATATTAGAACCCAGCGAGCCATTGCCAGCGATACCCTTTTTTCGCACAGCAGACTGCGCGAGCAATATGCCCCGCTTTTTTCTTTAGAAAAGAAGAGCAGTTATCCCTGGTTTTTCTTTACGGTCATTTTCAGTGAAGGAGAATTGTTCATAAATACATCCAACAATATTCATGGTGTTGCGCCGTTTAAATATAATCAGAAATTGGAGCATATTTTCAGCAAAACATTTCTGCCATTTTTTAAGAATCTAGCTGTTATTCAGCAGGATGCTAACGGCGAAATGGTCTCCAAAAAATTAGATTTTGATGATCTGGATATTGATCTTTTATAAAACTTTGCCATTTAAAAATATCGTATTTTTTAAAAGACTATACCAAACTGAAAATTTTTTTTATTACTTGCGATACTCTATCATGCCCAGTTGTAATAATTTTATTTTCTTGATTAAAATAACATCATGATCAACACAAAACAAATAGCAGGCCAATGGCAGATACCGTTTTTTAACAAAACCTATAAGCTACAGCGCTTAAAGCCCGCCGCCGAACCATCTCAGGATATTCTCTACATGCACTGCCTGGATTTTGAGAATTTTTTCCAGTATCAATCTATCTTCAATAATGGCCTGCTCACCGGCGTAGAAATTAAAACCGAGAATTTTCCCCATATGTTCCACTGGCAAGGTCAATTTTTGCGCCCGGCGCATGGCAAATTTAAATGGTTAAAAAACATTCTTGACTCCTACGGTCTAAAAAGCCAGATCCATTTCCCGTTTTATTCTGTGGCCGGGAGGGAACTCTCTGCCGCCCAACGGGCGGATTATCCGCACTTACTGCATGTCTTTGAGGTCTATAGCGAGCTCGTCAGCCGTTATGGTTTTGGCCGTAACATAACCGTCCACCCGCCATCGATAGCAGATCATTTTAATCCGCAAGAGGTCAAAACAGCCCTCGCGCGCGCTAATGAATTTTATCTGCTGCTCGGTCAAAAAATTTCAGAACAAAACTGGCCTATCGTTGTAGGGTTAGAAAACCAGGCGGAACCTTACATTAACAATTACAAAACCGAAGCACTGGGGTATCGCGGCGACCATTTTAAAACCATGCTGCAAAACACTAACAGCGCTCTTCAGCTGACGCTCGACAGCGGCCACCGGCAGCTCTCTAAGACCTATCAAATAAACGGCCTGGCGGAGTGGTGTTTGGCCAATAATAAATATATTGCTAATTTTCACTTTCATGCCAATAACGGCTTCCCGGAAAATGCCGCAGAGAATGATATTTGTTACGATTCACATGACCCGGCACTGCCGGAGAATCTTATTGGTTATGAAAAATATCTCTTGCGTGCAGTCTATGAAAATATTCCCTTAAATTTAGAAATAAATTTCCAAAAATATTCACCGGTACAACTTTTTGAGTATATTGCTAGCCTGCAAAAAACCATTGCGGCTATTTATTTGCAGGCACAAACAACAGCGCTATAAGTTAAAGATACTTTTCTATTAATTCGCGGCATTTAGCCAGATCTACCTGGCAAATAATATCCGGATATTTAATTTGGGAGATTACGTTCTTTACAGAAAAAATGTCATTCTGTTGAATATATTTTTCACCTAGCTTGTATGTTGTAATAAAAGTCAGCTCTTGTATTTGAAAAATATCGCAAATCACGGCCTGTAAAAGTTGCTGAACACCTTTTTTTCTAAACCCATAGGCAGTATTCATATACATCATTTGATATTTTAATTTAGGATCATCGTGTGTTTTAAAAATATCTACGTTGCACCAACAAATACCGCCTTTAAATAAAAAAGCATGGAGCGGATTGTTGGTTTTTATACCAAAATAATATTTATATCGATCAAAAAAAAGATGTTTTTTGGCAAAGACAAAGTTAATTTTTTGATCTAGCTTATTAATAAAAATCGGTTCATATTCTTTAATTTTTTTACTCAATAAAAAAATATTTTCATGATAAATAATTACCTTATTATTAATAAACATTTTTTATATTTCCTGAAAAATCACCAGGCATAATAACCCGTTACTGTTCCTTCTTTTTTTTGTATCTGTTAATTTGATCGTCAGTAACAGCATAGACTTTTTTAATTTGAATTAAGTGTGCCCAAAAAACACTTAAGATATTAGCCGGCATGTATTTTAAAGCCGGCTGAAAATGTTTTTCTGTAAAGTAAATGGTCTTTACGATTTTCTCATGTGTATAATACTGAATATCGGCCAGATTCATCATGCGGTCGGCAATTTTAATAACTCTCGCTTCCAGCGGCACAAAGTCGTTCTCGAAAATTGCCAAATGAACTCTTTTGATGTGATTTTCCAATTTTTTTAAAATAGGGTCAATATTGAGGGGAATTTTTGTTACATAATATAAAATTATGCCAAATCTATTGTCATATTTTCTGGCAAACTTGGAAAATTGTTTTCCGGAATCTCTAGTATCAAACATTTCGGTATCTTCAATAGTATCATGATAAAGAGCCCCCAGCAGAAGATATTTAATATTAATTTCTTTAAAATTCATGAGTTCTGCCAAATGCATGGCGTAAATAGTTACGGCCAGCGGATGATGAATATAGGGTTTGCCGCTCCCTTTGCGAACAACACCTGTTTTATCATGGGCCTCCTTGGCAAGCCGATATGCTTCATGCAGTTCATCTAGTTCTTCATTATTAATCAGGCCCTTGGTGTGAAAATTAATAAAAATATCGCTTAGCAAATGTTCAAGCTGGATAGTTTCCTTCTCCACAATATTAAAAGGGAGCTCCAGTTCCGTAATTGCTTTTTTACCGAAAGATATCTTTCTTATAGCTGTTTCTATTATTTGTTTATAATACATAATATTTTTACTATTTATCGAAAAACAACTACTTATAATTCATTTTTTTCTATCAGCCTTAAACATTCCGGCAGATCGACATCGCAAATAATATCGGGTGCACCCTCATAATCGCTAAAATTCGGTCTTATATGGAACAGCGGATTGTTATTAACATAGTTACTTCCCTGAAAAGAGGTGCTTTTAAAGTGCATTTCTTCTATTTCAAAGATATCGCATAAAACCGCCTGCAGCAGTGTCTGTACTCCCTGCTTTTGATAAAAGCTCGTATCCATTAGAGATATTTCATAAATGAACGAGCCGGTCTGCTTGTTCTCTGCTACTCTCATGTTACAGCTGGCAATCACCGCTCTATTCGGCTGTTCCGCAAGATCGGCCGGTTTCTTTAATTTAATAAAATAAAGGTTATCATTCTTATTTCTAACGCTAGCTTCTAATACCAAGGCCACATTAGTATTCAGCTTTTTGGCAAAAAGTGGCGAATAAGCAGCCAGTTTTTCTGCCAGAGCTTTATTATCGTGATAAAAAATATTTTTCTTATTTAACATAATCTCTCTATCAGATATCGTAAGTTAGCGGCAAATATGCCATTCCTGTTATAATCTTTGTATGTCACAAGCAGAACAAAAGAAGATCTGGCAGCGCGAAAAAGAACAGCAATTGCGCGATAAACAGAACCAGCCGCGTGAAGTTCGCCGGCGCAAAGTCGATCTAAAGCTCAGCGGCAGCACCGCCAAACCAACCCCTTCAATAAAACCGAAAAGTTCAATTACACGGCCGAAGAGTACAGATCATACTACAGATCAATTGTTGCGCAAACAGCTGGGGATCTAAATTACCGCTTTCCTCTGCCATCTCTCCGCCCACAGCTGAAAGACCAGCAAAGACCAGACCGGGTAGCCTGACCCGTTCTTTAATAAAAAATTATCCAGCTGCCATTGCACTGCCTGCGGGTTTAAAAACCCTTGTTTTTTGATCAACGTCGGCGAGAGATAATCTTTGACCAGTGGCAGAAGATCTCCTTTAAGCCAGGTATTGATCGGAATGGAAAATCCTTTTTTCTTTTTGGCAAAATATCTCTTCGGCACATAGCTGTAAGCGAGCTTCTTCAAAAGATATTTGAGCTCACCGCCCGCCATTTTCTGCTCGATCGGCAGCCGGGCGGCAAATTCTACCACGCGATGATCCAAGAACGGCTCACGCCCCTCCAGCCCAACGGACATCGTACAGCGGTCCACTTTTGTCAGAATATCATCGCGCAGATATTTTATGGTCGAAGCGTAGAGCAGCTGCTGCAGCGGATGGTCCTGCCCGGTTAAACTTGGCAGCGTTTTAAATATATTCAACGGCTTGGCGCTGACCAGCTTTTTAATATCCTGTTTATACATGTTCCTGAAATTCGCCTCATAAACGGACAAAAGAGATCCCGCTCTTAAAAGAGCGTTCAACTTTAAGACCTTGCCGTGAAAATTATATATTGGCATTTTTGCGCTGCCGGCAAGCAATGCCGCGGCCGCCAATGGCGTTTTCAAAAGAGCAGGGACCAGTTTTAGTTTTTCATACTGCTGATACGCTGTCTGATAGATATCGTAACCGCCAAAAAGTTCATCGCCCGCATCTGCCGAAAGGGCTACTTTTACAAAATCACGCGCGTGTTTTGCCACCAAGAAAGTTGGGATACAAGAACTATCGCCGAACGGCTCATCAAAAATATAAGCCATTTGAGGGATCAACTCCCGCAATTCTTTGGCAGAACAAATAAATTCATGATGTTCTGTCCCCAGGTGTCGTGCAATTTCACGGGCGCCGCGCGATTCATCCAGCTGAGTATCGTCTACCCCAATAGTAAAGGTTTTAATTTTTTTTGCGCTCTGTTTCTGCAAAAGTGCGGCTACCAGCGAGCTGTCGTAGCCGGAGCTCAAAAAAAGGCCCACAGGCACATCGCTGACAACACGATACTTAAAAGCATCCATTAAAAGAGTTTCCAGTTGAGTTAACGCCTCTTTTTCCGTAAGCTGCAGCTTGGGCTTTTGAAAAACATCTGTCAGCGACCAATAGGCGTCATATTTTACTATCTTTTGCTCGCGCAGAGAGTAGCGCAAATAGTGTCCCGATTTAAATTTTTTAATGCCGGAAAAGATCGACTGTTCGCCAGGTATATAGTTATAGCTAAAAAAAAGCGCTGCGGCATCGCGATTAAGCCTCGTGCGTATCAGCGGATCTTTTAACAGCGCTTTGATCTCCGAGGCAAAAGCCAGATGCCCTTGATTGACCGCCCAAAACAACGGCTTGACTCCCAAGCGGTCCCGGGCCAAAATCACTTCTTGATTTTTATGATCATAAATGGCCAGCGCCCACATGCCGAGAAATTTATTAAAACAATCGACGCCCCATTTGCGGTAAGCCGCTAAAATAACTTCTGTATCGCCGTTGCTTTTAAACGCAATATTTTCTCTCTGCAGTTCACTGCGGATCTCTTTAAAGTTATATATTTCGCCGTTAAAAACGATCAGCAGTTTTTTATCTGCCGACCACATCGGCTGATTGCCGAGCGCGGAAAGGTCCTGCACAGCTAAGCGCCGGTGTCCAAAATAAAGCTGATAGGTTGACGTGATAATTTTTTCTATACCGCCGGCATCGGGTCCGCGGTGCAGCAAGCGCTCGGTCATAACCTCAATAATATCGACACTGATCTTTCGCTGAAAGTCTATAATACCTGCTATACCGCACATATTTTTTCTCCCTTTTTCAGGACAAACTTTATAGAGACTTTTCTAGCGATCAATGCTGCTTTTTATCGCGGCAATTATATTATTTTAATTCAATCTCGGCAAAAGGAAAAAGAAACAAAAAGCTGTCAGGCAGCCAAAGAACGACCTTTATTCAAAAAAAAGATCAAACGGATCTTTGATCTCTTTATCCTGCTCGATAAGTTTTAGCACTTCCTGATGATAGATTAACCGCACAGCCGGCAGATTGTTAAAAACAGGAGCAGTCAATGCCGTCGGCACATATTTATACAAAAATCCCCCTGGCTGCATGGCCTTTTGGCAATAATTAACATCTATTAAAGTCAGCAACAGGGATCTTTTAAGTTCATCAGCAAACTCTGGCGTCTCAAAATATTCTAGATCAAAAGCATTAGCCAGCGTTCTAAAAAAAGAGAGCAAGCTCGAGTGAGTTATATCTACTCCCGGTTTAACTTTTCTGCCCAAAAGGATCTTCTCTAACCCTACTATAAGTTTATAATGTTCATCTTTTATCTGCTTATAACCACGCTCATCAAAAATAAATTTTATAACACCTGTCAGTTTTTCCGGACTGCCGGAAGCAACTTTTTTTTGAGCAGTCAAATATTCTATTATTCTATTGGCTTTCTCTTTTTGCTCTGCCGGTACCTCAACATAGAGATTTCTTTTCCAGTAATATTTATGTCTTTTATCATTGCTTGTTTTCGTAATTAAACTGGCCTCATCTTCTGTTTTTTTAGAATGATTTTTTTCGGAAGTATTCCATCTGTTCTTTTCAACAGAAAGGGATTCTTCTTGCTTGGTCATTTTTAAAAAAGATTTTAGTCCTTGTTTCAAGACAATGGAAATTAATTTGTTCTCATAGTCAACATTATTTTTAGCTCTTTCCCGGCCATAACCTATGTTTTTATAAATAGCCAGCGTTATCGCTTTTTGAAAATGATCGCTTCTGGCTGTTTTAAACTTACCATCGGCTTGCTCTAGAGATATCAGTAAATCAAGATAGTAAATCACCTGAGTTAAAAACTCCCCGGGCTTAAAATTTAAAAGTTTAAGATAATTTTCATCAAAAGATCTATCAATTAATAAATTTTTTAATGTTCTTAAAACCTCTTCGCCATTAACCTTGTCATTTTTCATTATTTCGTCCAGATCTGGCACCTGTTTTTTCCCCAGTTTGCCCTCAATAAAAGCCAGCAATTCCGTTTGTTCCTGCAACTGTTGTTCCTGGGAAAGATTCTTAATTATACAAGAGACAGTTCCCGCCAGATGTCCGCTTGTTCTGATCACGATCTGTTCATCAATTGTTTCATCAATAAAAATTTCACCTAAAAGTGCTCCAGACTTAACCTCGTACAGCTCTCTAATCTTTTCTTTTTCTCTAATTACATAATTTTTTTGCTCACCATCAAGAGTTGCCACCAGCTCCAACGGAATAATTTTAACCTTAGCCCAGCTATTTTGTTTTGAATAAATTGCTATCACCCGGTTCTTTTTTATTGACGAGTCGTATTTTAAGATCAACCTTTCCGCTGAGTTCATTTTAGGCAAAGTTTTACTGCTCCCAATATATTCATCTTCACGCCAAAGTTTTTGTCCTGCAAAAATATAATTTTCGTTGCCAAGATTAATTACCGGCAAGTTTTTTACATCTATAACTTTATTGAACATCCGTAACCTCCAGAAATGATATCTCGCTTAAGTCAATAATTTCATTATAATATGAAGTTAGTAAAACTAAAACTTGCTTCTCTTTAGAAACACTCTAAGCTATCTGCAACAAAAATATTTTTTTTGCGATAAAATCTCAGCATTATTACAAAAAACAAGGCCGCAAGGAAATTTGAAAAATTTAATACGCTATATTGCTCCGCCGGAGGCAAAACAATATAGAAAAGGACAAACATAGTGCAAACAAAAATTCAGGCTCAAAACACACCGAAAATAGTTCAGGGCTCGCTCGATTTTTCCAAAGGAAAATATAAAAAGATCTACGATCGTTGGCACTATTTTCATTTTATTGAAAAAGAAAACCTCGGACCAAAATTCAGAGAAAAAAAGAGCCGGGAACTGCTGGCGCTTTTAGAAAAAACCGGAATAGACGAAATTGAACTTATTTACTGGTTTGCCCATCATAAACAAAAATAATCAGCTCTGCAGATCAACTAAACCGCCTTTTTTTTGCAGCTTCTGATGTGTAAAAGTATCGGCAAATTTATTAATTATTTGCTGATGCAATAAAATCAGCTCTTTTCTCAGTTCTGCTGCTTCACTGCCCGCAGTCCTGGCTAGTAAACCTATTTTACTCTTTATTAATTCATCTATTTCTGCCGCCAGGGCCGGATCATTAAACGCCAATAAAATATCCACCAGCGTTTCTGTTTTTTTCTCAAGAAAATAGCTCTTATTAAAACTAACGCCTAACTCACGTCTCAATTCAGAAAAAAGAACTTTGCTTAACTGCTCTCTTTGCAAAAGTTTTTTCTCAGCCAGCAGCCCAGGCTTCAGTGTGAAGTTTTTAAAATCATTAGTTAAAACAGATAGGCGGCTAAGTTCATTATTAAAAGTGCTTGGTTTAAAAAAATCTTCTATATCTACACCTGGAAAATTTCTAATTACCTCTGCAAAAAAGTCATCGTCATCGGCAAACTCTTTTTTGGGCCTGTGCACTTCTTTGGGCTTTTCTGGCTCAGCCGGCGTTGATAATATTCTTTTAAGTTCACGCCAACCATCGCCGGTCCTGCTTATAAATTTAATAATATTTTCCACCAGCGGATCTTTCTCCTGTCGGGCAACCTCGACTTTAGAAAAAGTTTCATCTTCATTGATCTGTTCCTCTAGCTTAATTGCGGCATCTTCGTCCTGATTACTTTTATTCATCAACGGGCCATCCTGCTCTTTTAACTGAATAGTAGAAAAAATGTCTTCTTCACCTTTTTCTTCGGTCAGTCTGTTTTCTTCTTCGGACTCCTCCGTAAAGACTATTTTAGCCAGCTGATCTTTTATTTCTTTTATTGCATTGCTCGCCTGCACCTGCTCGGTAATATCTTTATTAAACCCCGCAACATTTTTTTTAGCGGCAAACATTTTTAAAACATCTTCGGCCAAGTCAACGGGAATTAAATAAAAATCTTTTCTGTAACCAAATCGCAGTAAACTTTTTTCTTCAACTAGCGCTATAAAATAAAGAATCTGATCACGGCTCAGCTGTAGCTTGCTTTTGATCTCTTTAAAATCATAGTTCTTTTCTTTTTTATTAAAATAAAGTGCCGGATTCTCTTTGACATGTTCTACTATTTTTTCGATCTGTTCATAACTAAAAACTTTCTTATTTTCCTCTATTTCTAGAGTGCCTACCTCGCCACCCAAATTGATCTGCTTGGGAAAATAGCTATCGATCCCTTGTTCTTTAATAAAATCCTGTTCGTTAAGACGCTGGAGATCGCTCTCTTTGTTGCGCCAGGGCACAATAATAAAATCGCGCAGCGCCTCTCTCAGGCCGGTCAAGATTTTATTTTCAACTTCAAAGCCAATTATTTTACAAACAAACATCTTAGTCATATCGCTAATTATCCTGTTTTTTTTCATTTATTTAACTGTTTTTTATTTTCACTTGCAAGCCATGATATAATTAATAAACTTTTAAAGGAGGCCCTGCTCATGGATTCCTTAATAAAGCTTTACCTACAAGCCCTAGTGGTTACCGGTTTTTTAGATTTCATCTGGCTCGGAATTATTTCTAAAAAATTTTATCAAGCGCAGATCGGCTTCTTATTTAAGAATGCTTTTTCCTGGCCGGCAATACTAGCTTTCTATTTTATGTATGCTGCCGCTCTGGCAATTTTTGTTCTGGAGCCGGCGTTAAAACAGCAGAGCCTGCTGCGCGCAGTTTTTTTAGGGGCCTTATTGGGCTTAACTGCTTATGGAACTTATAATTTAACAAATTATGCCACACTTAAAGGTTGGCCCTTAACTGTACTTTTTATTGATACCGGCTGGGGAATTTTTATGACCGCGCTTGCGGCTTTAATAATTTATAAATTCTTTCATTAAATATTTCAAGAAAAAGGCTGTCATTAATGACAGCCTTTTAATTTAATAAAAACATTTTTTATTATTTTGTTGTTTTTACTGCAGGCTTATTTTCAACAGGTTTTTGCTGTTGATCTTGCTCCATTCTCGGGCATTTTTCTTTCATCATCATCTTCATTTGCGGGTCTCTCATCATCATCATCTGCCGATCACCTTTAAAAAAATGTCCGCGATAATTAAAACCAAAAAACAGCGAAACAACTACTATTGTAGCTATCAAACCCGATAACACATAACCGATGTTCTTTATCCACACTGTCTTTTGCTTATCGGCTACAACTAAAACACCATAAGCCACTGTTAAAAATACCAGTATATTAAACCAAAACATCTTCTTCACCTCCTCTAAAAAACAAGAACTTAACAATATACCGTTATATTTTAATTAAGTTCCAGCAACAATTATTATATCATTGTTAGCAAGAGAAGATTAAAAAGCCGTTATTTTAAGAAAAAAATACCGCTCAATATCAAAAGAACCCCTACAGACTTCCCCAGCGTTAATTTTTCGCTGAAAAAAAATAATGCCAGAATAAAAGTTACCAGCGGGTAAGCACCAACAAGCGGTGTTACTCGTGAGGCTTCGCCTGTTTTAAGCGCGTTATAAAAAAAGATCTGCCCAACAAAACTGGCCAAAAAACCACCTAAAATAAGCAGCAAATAACTCCAATGAAAATTGCCTAAAACATGCTGCACGCCGTTTTTATTAAAAACCAATAAAAAAACCAGGCCCAGAGAAACACCTAAACATCTAAAGAACAGGCCGCTTAACGGATCGACCCGCATTAAACCAGCTTTTTCTAAAATAGGGACGATCCCCCAAACCAAAGCAGCTAATATTGCCCAAATAAAAGGTCTCATTTTTTAACTCCTGTTATCTCTTCATATAACAAGCTATACGCCCAGTAGTTGGCCAGCACTTTTTTAACATAATCTCGCGTCTCACGTAAAGTGATATTCTCAATAAAGACATCAATATCTTCATCTCTTTTAAAAGAAGCCAGGTTCCCTGGCCCACAATTATAGGCAGCAATAGCATCCACTGCTGAGTGATAGGCCGTCACCAGCGAGCTTAAATAATAAGTACCAAATAAAATATTGTCTTCCGGTTTAAAAACATCGTAAGTTTCTATCTTAAGCCGCTCAGCGCACATTTGTGCAGTTGAGGGAATTAACTGCATTAAACCCTGCGCTTGAGCCCAGGAGACAACTCGCTCATCAAACCCAGATTCCTGGCGCATTACAGCCAAAATCAAAGCCGGCTCCAGCGGAAAGCGCTCGGTAGCCGCTTTTATTTCTGCTTGATATGCCAGCGGATATAAATAGCGCGGATTTTTTAAATATTTGTTTACCTTTGTTAACAGCTGATATTGTTTTTCCGTCACTAAATGGTTAGCAAGTATATGCCAGTACTCTTTTTTGTCCGGGAAAGATGTTTCCAGTTCATAAAAGGCATCATCATACGCTTGAGCCTGCAATAATAAGCGGGCTCTGGCTGGCAGTCGTTTAAAATAATGCGGTTTAACTATTTCTTGTTCTATTTGCTGTAGATCAGGGCCAATATTTTCTATTTGCTTAACTCGATACGCATAAAAAGAAAGCGGATATTCTTGTCCAATTTTAGTGAACAATTCTTCAGTTTGTTTATTTGAACCCAATCTTTTGTAAGTTTTAGCCTGCCAATAAAGCGCTGCCGGATAATAAACACTGCTGGGTCTCACCGCTTTAAAGTTAGCAAGTGCATAGCGATATTTTTTTAAACTATAGTAAATATAACCTTTTTCAAAAGAAGCGACACTGAAATACTGCTCATTCTTTTTTAAGACATTTAAGTAATTTAGCATTTCTGTATAATTGCTAAATTTCTTGTGATAATAGAAAAGGGTCAATGCCGCCTCGGGCAGATAATTACTTTTGGGATAATTGGCTATCAGTTGTTTGTAATAAGTCAGCCGCTGACGATAAGGGGAAAGTCGTCCCAGCCAATAGAGCTTTCTTTCCGAGAAAGGGAGCTTATTTAAGAGCGCACGGGCTTCTTCCCGTTTACCTTCGCCAAGCAAGGCCTCTATTAAGCCGTAGCTGGAGGCTTGATAATAGGCTTTTTCCTGCGCACAGCTGCTGTAAAAAACTTTAGCCATGCCGAATTGTTTTTTAGTTAAAAAATATTTGGCACAGGCAAATTTATCTTCCGCAGGGATCTCCACGCCGCAAAGCTGCCTTGCTGCCTGCTGCAATAAATAGGTGTCTTCGCGGTAAGGCGCCGATGCACTCAACGCAGTAACAATATTTAAGAACGGTTTCATTAATTCTGTCTTGCCGGAATAAACCGCACTGCTTAAAGAATAGTACCCCGCATAGTCTTTTAGCTTTTTATTTTTTGCGGCTTTTTCAAAAAAAGAATGTGCTTTTAAATAATTTTGCGCTTGCCAGGCTTTTTTGCCGCTCTGAAAATCTTTAACGGAGGGATTTGCCAGACTTAGGCTCAAAAGAAGTGCAATAATAATTATTCGTTTTAGCATCTGCTCTATTATCGCAAAAAAAAAAGACTAACAAAACTTTTTTTTGCAACAATTTCCGCCAGCTAACGATAAATAACAAAATGCTGTGAAAGGCGGATAGTTTTGTTATTTGTAAATAAACTGCTTCCCGAAGAAAACCCCACGCTGGTCTACTATAATAAAGTAGATAGCGCCGGTTTTTACTTTTTTTATATCTTTGCCGGGCTTTTACTGCAATTAAAAAATAGCGCTAAAAACAGCAAAGAACAAGCAGAAAATCAACGTGCCATTAGGATCATGGCCAATATGGTCAAAGAAATTAGAGAACATATTGAAAGTAAAACTAAAAAAAATCAAGATCTTGTAATTAAAGATATTGAACAATCCATTGGCCATGTTTTAACTATGCTTGAGCTGGAGTCGGCTTTTGAAGAAAAAAATAAGCTCTGGTTAGCCAAAAATATAGAACAGATCACCGCCAGCGGCAAAAAGTTTTACCTAGAGGCCCTGAACGATTTCTCTTTTATAAAAAAATATCTATCTTTTCCTGCTTTTATTAAAGAAGAGCAACTTGCGGTCTGTTTAAAAGAAATTACGGAATTATTGATCATGGACAGTCAGCTCTTTGCCCAAACAATTGAAAAAAAATTATTAACTAAAGATAGTGCTTATTTTGAAGCAATTATTTATCCGCTCCATCAAAACCAAGCTGTCGCCAGCCAGGAAAAAAATGAACTGATAGGCCAGTTAATAGTTTTGCCAGAGACGGCCGAAGCTTTAAGCCAGGAGCTGCAAGCCAAAATAACCAGCAATAAAACCATTGAAAAAGAACTGCGCGCACTCTTTAAAGAAAAGGACCAGTTTACCGAACGCCTTTTTTCTGATGTTCTGTCCGATATAAAAAACATAATTAATAAAATTGAAACTGATCTAGCAGAACAAGCTCAAGCCAGTTTGTTTTCGCTGGGTATTACCCAGCTGTTGCCAGTGTTAAAGTCTAACGTTGCGAACCTTGCTCTAGAAAATATCCATACAGCACTTCTCAGTCAAAAAAACGGCGCCTTGCAAGAAACGGTTTTAAAAGAAATAAATTTATTTGTACAAATTTTAGCTAGCCAATATTGTGCGCAGTTCTTAAAAATATCGCGCCACAATATCAATAAAACGATCGCATCAATAAATGATAAGTATCTTCATAAATTAAAGGCACTCTATCAACATGATATTTATAATCTTTTCTTTGCGCTTTTTGGCAAATTTTTTGGCGATATTGAAGGATGTTTGGATTTTGTTTCAGATAAAAAAATTCAAAAAAAAGTAGAACAATATAAACGGCTCTATAATCACAAAGAAACTAAAAAATATCTCGGCTATTTAAAAAATATAATTGTGCAGTCCGCCATTGCCAGCGGCTTAAGCAAGCAGGATCTGCAAAATTTCATTGAAAGTTTTCTCCACGAACAATTTAATATCAACGCTCCGCTTAGCGAAAGAAAAGAATCACTTTTAAAAAGTTTCTTAGCTTTTCGCGATCCTGACAACGAGAATATTTCCGCAAAAATACTTTTAAAAAAAATAGCCACTGGCATAAAAAGCACCGACAACAGAAAACAAGCGGCGGCCTTTGAGGCAGAAGAAACTCTTTTCTGCTGGGCGACAATTTGTGAGTTTAGCAAAGAAGAATACGTTCGCTATATCCTCGGCCAATTGAGTTTTTAAGCGCCCTTGTTTATTCTCTAAAAAGAGCCTATATTTATTCTATGTCTACTCCCCTGGAATTATTAGCACCGGCCAAAGACCTCGCCTGCGGACTGGCAGCAATAAATTGCGGCGCCGACGCTGTTTATATTGGTGCAGAAAAATTTAGCGCCCGCGACAAAGCGGCTAACTCCTTAGATGATATCGCCACACTGGTCAACTATGCCCATCAATACTGGGCGCGTGTTTATGTTGCCGTCAATACCTTGCTAAAAGACAGCGAACTGCCAGCCGCCGTTGAACTTATTGAAAAACTCTACGCGCTCGGCGTCGATGCCGTAATTATTCAGGATTACGCCTTACTAGAAGCCGCTCTGCCGCCGATCCCGCTTTTTGCCAGCACGCAAATGAACAACCGCACCGCTGAGAAAGTCTTATTTCTTGAAAAAGCCGGCCTGCAAAGAGTCGTGCTGGCCCGCGAATTATCTCTGCCGGAGATCAAAAATATCCGCGCGCAAACTACTGTTGCGCTGGAATGTTTTGTCCACGGGGCGCTCTGCGTTGCCTACAGCGGCCAATGTTATTTAAGTTACGCGCTAGGCGGCCGCAGCGGCAACAGAGGCAACTGCGCCCAGCCCTGCCGCAAAAAATATTCGCTTTATGATAATGAAAAAAAACCGCTGATCAAAGAACAATATTTGCTCTCGCTAAAAGACCTCAACCTTTCTCACCGCCTGGCAGAGCTGGCAGCTGCGGGCATAACCTCTTTTAAAATTGAAGGACGTTTAAAAGATGAAGCCTATGTAAAAAACATCGTCAGTTTTTACCGCCAGGAACTAGATAAAATAATTGATAATAAAAAATATCAGCGGGCCTCTAGCGGCAAAACCAAAGTAGCCTTTACTCCCAATCCTGCCAAAACTTTTAACCGCGGCTTTACCGAGTATTTTTTTGCCGGCCGGCAAAAAGAAAGCAGATCGCTCAACACGCCTAAGTCTATTGGCGAATATCTCGGCCGGGTCAGCGCCATAAAAGGACCGCGCTTTAAGCTGGACCAAAAAAGAGAGCTCCACAACGGCGACGGTCTCTGTTACTTTAACAAAAAGGGCGAAATGACCGGCGGCTTTGTTAATGATTTTACCGACGGCTACATTAAACTAAGTAATAGTATTACCGGAGAGCTGCCGGAAGAAGGAACTGAACTTTACCGCAATTACGACCCCGCTTTTGAGCAGCAGCTTAAAAGCACGCTGCCCAGCAGAAGAGTAGCAGTAGAGCTAACGCTGGCCGAAACAGCAGCCGGTTTTTTCCTTAAAGGCCGCGATGAAGATAATCTTATTGCCACGGAAAAAATAGCTGTAGAAAAACAACCTGCCCAAAAACCAGAACAGGCCGCCGCACAGATCAAAGAACATTTAAGTAAGCTGGGCGACAGTATTTTTGCAGCAGAAAATATCTTTATTGATCTTAATGCCGACTATTTTATTCCGCCCAAAATACTTAATCAGCTGCGGCGAAATTTAATAGAAAAACTGACAGCTGAGCGGAACAAGCGCTATCCGCGGCTTAAAAAAACTCTGCCGGCCCCCCCTCAAGAAAACCCTTATCCGGAAAAAGAGCTTTTCTTTAGCGCCAATGTCTTAAATGAACAAGCAGCCGCTTTTTTAAAAAAACACGGCGCTACAATAAAGGAAAGAGCCGCCGAAAGCGGCTTAGACTTACGCGGCCAAAAGATCTTTACCGGCAAATACTGTTTGCTGCATGAGCTGGGGCTCTGCACGCCAGAAAACCAAAACAAAACATTCTATTTAGAGAACGACCAAAAAGACCGGCTCACTATTAGAACAAACTGCCAGCTCTGTGAAATGGAACTATTTCTAGAATAACTTTCTTATCGGCTACACTGGTTATGATATAATTAAGCCATGTTAAAGCTCAAAAAATTCCTGTCTGTTTTTTTTATTCTATTACTAATTTCACACTTATCAGCATCTGAACAAAGTTCTCTGCAGAAAAAAACCAGCATTGTCTTTGCCACAGAAGAAAGTGACTATAAAAACGCCCTTGTTAAAGCGACTGTCGATTTGCTGGCAAAAGAAAATTTAAATATCTCTTTTATAAAAACAGCTCAGCTCTCAAAAAAAGATCTTTCGGATTATAAAGCAATTATCATTGTTGGCTGGCTCCATTTTGGAAAACCAAGTAAAGAGGTTCGTTCCTTTTTAGAAAAAACAAAGTTTCAAGATAAGCTGATTTTATTTACTACTGTCGGCTCCAGTACCTGGTGGCGGCCAGAACAAAAAATAGACGCCATTACCTCTGCTTCAGCTGATCAGCACCTTGCAGAAAGGGCCGCTGAGCTGGCCGGCTTAATAAAAAAGCATCTGGCACAATAATATAAGCCCTCCAACAATAAAATATTTTTTATGTTAAAATACTCCTGTTTCAGAGGGGGATGTCTTGATGTCAAAACTACCTAATGTCGTAGAATTTTTTTTAGATCTGGTAAAAATAGATTCTGTATCTAAACATGAAGAAAATGTCAGAAAATATATTCAAAGCGAATTAAAAAAAATAGGTTTAAAAGGGCGTGTTGACCGCAAAGGAAATTTAATTTATTGCTTAAAAGGCGTTTTGGCTAACGGGCCGACACTTTTATTCAACGCGCATATGGATACCGTCGTGCCAGGCAACGGCGTTAAGCCAATTCTTTACGCCGATCGAATTACCAGCGATGGCACAACAGTGTTAGGCGCTGACGATAAAGCTGGCGTAGCGGCACTTTTGGAATTTGTCCATCTTTTAAAAAATAAAAGAATTAAATATCATGAAATTAAGATCATTTTTACTGTTGAAGAAGAGCTCAATCTGCGCGGCGCCAAAAAACTCTCATTTGCCGACTGTCAGGCCGATTATTGTTTTGTGCTCGACAGCGATGGCAATGTCGGAGAGATAATTACCAAGGCGCCCGCTAAAGATCATTTAGATATTACTGTTTTTGGCCGCAGTGCTCATGCCGGATTAGCGCCGGAAGAGGGGCTCAATGCAATTAAGATAGCAGCCGATGCCCTAACCAAAATAAATAGCGGGCGGATTGACCAAGAAACCACATTAAATATTGGCACCATCCGCGGCGGACAAGCTACAAACATTGTTCCCGACAAAGTCACTATTAAAGTAGAAGTGCGCAGCAGAAACGATAAAAAACTGGCAGAACAGGTAACCTATGTCTGTGAAATATTCAGGACCACCGCTGCCAAAAACGGTGGCAAAGCAACTGTTAAAGTGAGCCGGACCTACGATAAAGTCGATACCGCCAACGACTCCGCCATCACCGCCATTGCCCGGCGAGCATCCGAAAAAATGGGCCTACCTTTCAAGATCAGTCCATCGGGAGGCGGTTCTGACGCCTCTGTTTTTTATAATTACGGTATCCCCACCATTGCACTGGCAATTGGCATGGAAAAAGTACACTCCTGCCAGGAATATATTACACTGAAAAATCTCACACAGCTGCCGGACTATCTTATTGAAATTGTTAAAAGCGCTTATCTGCCCGGCGCCGCCTTATGAAAGACCAGCTGCCGGTTTTTTTAAATTTTATTGCTTACGAAAAAGGTTTCTCCCCTTTAACCGTTCAGGCTTACCAGAAAGATCTTGAACAGTTCATAAAATTCTGCCCTAAAACCCCTGCGGCCGTCACCGTTGCTGACATTGAAAGTTACGCTGCCGAGCTTTCGGGCCTCGGCTTAGAACAGCGCTCGCTGGCTCGTAAGCTCTCCGCCATTAAATCGTTCTTTAAGTTTTTATTCCGCGAAGAATTGATTGAAACAAACCCGGCACACGAAATAACCCTGCCGCGTCTCCCTAAAAAACTACCGGGCGTGCTTAATAAAAGGGAACTTGCAGAGATCTTTACCCTCTTAACACCACAAAATCCCAGCGATTATCGCGACCTGGCTATTTTAGAAGTGTTTTATTCGGCCGGCATCCGGGTGTCTGAACTGCTCAGCTTAAAAATGACCGACCTAAACTTAGCGGAAGGGTTTGCCAAGGTCAAAGGGAAGGGCAATAAAGAACGGCTCGTCCCGCTTGGGCAAAAAGCACAAAAAGCAATTTCCGATTATTTAAATAATTATCGCACACAGCTCAAACAAGCTACACCAAACGGACCGCTTTTTCTCTCATTAAATGGTCGTCCGCTGACCAGACAGCTGGTCTGGCAAATAATCAAAAAAATTACCGCCCAGACCGCTATTTTAAAGAATATTTCGCCACATACATTCCGTCACTCGTTTGCCACGCATTTAATAGAACGTGGTGCCGATCTACGCACCGTTCAGGAAATTTTAGGCCATGCCAATATTGCCACAACCGAAATTTACACTAATATTTCGCGTGAACACCTTAAAAAAGTTTACCGGCAGGCCCACCCCAGAGCTTAGCCGTTATTAATTGCCCTCCTTTCTGCAACGTGGTAGTATGACCCTCCAATGTTTTTTTTATGGACTTTCGTTATTCTATTTTTTTCGGTCGTTCTGCACGAGGTAGCGCACGGCTATGTAGCGTTCCGTTTTGGTGATACTACCGCTAAATTCAGCGGCCGGCTGACCTTAAATCCCTTAAAACACATCGATCCCCTCGGCTCGATTTTACTCCCTTTGCTGCTCCTTTTTAGCGGCACCCATTTCATTATTGGTTGGGCCAAGCCGGTACCAATTAACCCCGCCAATTTTTACAACCGCCGCCGCGACCTTTTGTGGGTCAGCCTGGCCGGCCCGCTGACCAATTTTACAATTGCCTTCATTGCTAGTTTATTTTTTAAGGCCATTCCCGCTTCATTGGTTTCTTTTAAGGAGCTTTTGTTCCTGGCAATCCAATTGAATCTTCTCCTGGGTTTATTTAATCTTATTCCCATTCCGCCGCTTGATGGCTCACGTGCTGTCGCCTACTTTTTACACGGTAAAATAGCTTATTGGTATGATCGTGTAGAACCCTACGGGTTGGTTCTCATTTTTATTCTGGCTTACACCGGTTCATTAAAATATTTACTCAATTTTATGTTCTTTTTGTTTAACCCGCTTTTCAGGATACTTTTTTAAATGAAATTTGCTGTTGTTGATATAGAAACTACCGGTCTCTCGCCAAAGATCAATGAAATAATTGAGGTCGGCGCGGTCATTGTCGAAAAAAAAGACGAAAAATATGTTATTACCAAAAAATATGAGACTTTAATAAAGCCCTATCACGAAATACCGCCGATAATTACCCATATTACCGGCATCAATACAGAAACCGTTAAAGAAGCACCTCGCTTCCATGAAATTGCCGCCGATCTCATCAAATTTATTGGCGATGCTGTTTTTGTTGCCCATAATGTTCTTTTTGACCTGCGGATGATCAATATTTCACTGGAGCGCTATGAAATAGAAAAGATCAAAAACCCGTCTCTTGACTCACAGGACCTGGCAGCACTGGCTTTTCCAACAATGCCGTCACACCGGCTATCCGACATTATCAATTATCTTGATATTAAATCAGAAACCAGTCATCGGGCGCTGGCGGATGCCGAAGCAACCGGACAGTTATTGATCAAATCCATAGAAAAACTGGCCGAGCTGCCGCCGGAGATCTTGCTCCACATCAATCGCCTCATTGCCGGCTATAAACACCCGCTCAAAGATATCCTGGCAGAACTGCAACAGGAGCGTTTTCGTCATTTTTCCGCTGCCGAGCTGGCCAAACTTGGCGACTGGAAAAAAAGAACCACTATCTTTAATAAAAGAATGCTGGTCTCAAAAGAAAAAGATGACACACCGCGCAAGATCCAAGAACTGCCGGGCGAAATTTTAAAAAGCTACTTTGGCAATAATGGCAAACTAAAAGAGATCTTTCCTTTCTATGAGCACCGCCAACAGCAGGAAGAGATGGCTTTAAAAGTTTTAGATTGTTTTAACCGAACAGAACACCTCTTAATAGAAGCGGGAACCGGCACAGGGAAATCGCTGGCTTATTTATTGCCAACTTTACTCTGGATCAAAAAGAACGGCGGACCAATCGTTATCTCTACCCGCACTAAAAATCTGCAAGAGCAGTTATTAGAAAAAGATCTGCCGCGGATCTTGCAGCTTTTTCCAGCAGAAAAATATAAACTCGCTGTCCTTAAAGGCCGTTCTAATTACATTTGCCTGCGACGTTTTGAAGCGTTATCGGCCAAATTGATCTCCGGCAACAGCAAAGAGATCCTTAAATTACTGCCTGTTTATACCTGGTTAACGGAAAGTAGCAGCGGTGACCTTGCCGAGTTACACACCAGTATCGAGAAAAAATTCCGGCCGGCCATTAATTCCGATCACCGGAGCTGCAGCAATGAAAAATGCCCCTACTTTAAAGGATGTTTTTTGCAGTATGTCCGCAAAGAAGCCAAACAAGCCGACCTATTAATAGTTAATCATTCGCTGGTCTTTACCGATATTGCCAGCAATTCCCGTTTACTGCCGCAGTTTGAACAGGCTATTTTTGACGAAGCGCACGCTATAGAAGAAGCGGCCACCGAAGCCTTTGCGGTTTCTTTAAATTTAAATCTTTTTACCGAAGAATTAAAAAAAATAGACCGCGCTATCATCAATGCCGAGCTCCCCGGCCAAATAAATCTTTTTAAAGAAAATATCAAAGAATTGTTCTTTTTGTTAGCCAATATTTTAAAGATTTCCCAGCTTAAGAACGAACCAGAAGAAAAGATCGCCATTTCAAAAATTAAAGAACTGGGCGGCTGGCCCGCCATCGATCTGCTGCGAGTCGACACCAATAAAAGCCTACAAAAAATGTTCCGGACGTTCAGTACATTTTTTGAGAACTTTGGCGACGAAAATAATGAATATTTAGAGACCAAGGCAGCGGTCTTTACGTTGCAGGAGTACTGGCAAAGCCTGCAGAGTATTCTGGACGGACACAAAGAACAAGCAGGTTGGCTAAGAATTTCCCGCAGCAAACCACCTTATAACGTCTGGTTGGAAGGGGCCCCCATTGATGTCAGCAACATTATCAGCAAAAATCTGCTGGCTAAAAAAAAGAGTGTCATTTTAACTTCGGCAACATTAACTGTTAATAATAGTTTTAGTTACTATCAAAAACGTCTTGGCATTAACGATGAACTCCAAGAAAAATTTTTATTTGAAGCGGTCGGTTCGCCCTTTGACTACAATAAAAATATGCTTTTAGCGTTGCCGGAAGATATTTTAAATGTTGCAGAAGAAAAGAGCTCTTTATTGACCGCTACCGAATATTTAATGAAACTTTTTGAGTTCTTTGATGGCCGGTCACTAGTGCTTTTTACCAGCTATCGGATGCTTGAAGATATGCACAGGATTATTCGTCCACTGGCCGATGAGTTGGGCTTTTCTATCCTCTGCCAGGGGCTGCACGGTTCGCCAAGTGCGCTGTTAAAGCGCTTTCAAAACGGCAAAAAAAATATTATCTTTGGCACCAGCTCTTTTTGGGAGGGGATCGATCTGGCCGGCGATAAACTTTCCTTTGTCGTTATTATGAAATTGCCTTTTTCTGTGCCGACCGATCCGCTTTATGTAGAGCGAAGCCGGCAAATAGAAGAGCAGGGCGACAGCGCTTTTTTCTCTTATGCTGTGCCGCAGGCGGTGATCCGTTTTAAACAGGGGATCGGCCGTTTAATCAGGAGCGACCAGGATAAAGGTGTCGTTATGATCCTCGATGAACGGGTTCACAGCAAAAATTACGGAAAAATGTTCATGAATTCACTGCCAACTTGTACGGTAGTAAAAGCTGGCAAAAAAGAACTGTTAGAAAAAATACGCAGCTGGTTTTAAAACCGCAGACCCATGCCCAAAATACCCATGAGCTCGCTGTATTGATGATCTTCATCTTCAATAGAAGAATCATATAAAAGTTTTTGTTCGGCAAAGGCATAGGCATTAAAATATTCACTGATCTTCCAGGTCAAACCGCCGCTGCTCATAGTATAGCGGTATTTGGTATTGTCTTTTTCTTCTTCATCTTTATCTGGGTCCGGTGCCGCTGTACCGGTAATATAGATCAGATCAAGAAAGAGCTTATTTTGATAAAGGTCCTGCGTAATTCTCAGTCCGGCTTCTTCGGCAGTATTGGCCGAAGGCATTCTGTTTTCACCTTGCCAGTCATCTTGAAAATATCCACAGGAGGCGTAACCCAGCAAGTTCACGCCCGGCCAATCTTCTAATAAACCATTATTGCCAAACCCTGGCCCGCTATAAGCATAGGTGGCCTTAACGATTGTGCCGGTATTAAAAAGATCGTCAAATAATAATGCTGCATCATAATAAAAACCCTGCGACTGTCTATGGGTATTGTCGCCGTCCACATTGAGCGTCGGCACATAGCCAACCTCTTTAATATGCTGTGTTTCTAAAGAAACCCGGTCGGAGATCCGCAATTTATTAAATTGAATATAGCGTGTCGAACGCAAAATATCATTAGCATAGCGGTTTTTCTCAGTTGAATATTGATCCATGGTATAGCCCAGTGTCCATAAACCGAAATATGGTATAGGGAGCGGCAGCGTATATTCTATAGAAGGCTTAAAATTTACTACGCGCAAACTATCTGGCAAGCCATCGCTATTAATATCAAAATTAGAGGTCGTGCCGACTACGCTATATTTAACTGAAGGTTTTATGCCATAAATATCAAAGGCTACCGTCAAAGCATCGGCATGTCTTTGTTCTATTTTTTTGTTTTTCATTTTTACCTGGCCGGGGCCTTTACTTAAAGAGGCCTGCAGCAAAAAGTTTTCATTAAAATTTTTTTTGGCCCATAGTTCACCTTCTAAAAGATCGTCTGTCAAAAGATCGTCCTGTCCCCAGTTTAAATATTCCGTATCCAGGCCTATCAAATAACCGCTCTGTTTATTGATATCCCCTTCTACAAAAAGCTTTAGCCGCTGATAATATTCGTTTTCCTGAAAATTGACACTGCTCTGGACACTGCGCTGAATAATATAATTGTCCATATCTAGCTTTATTTTGGTTTTTTTGCCGGCATTGGGAAGCTTTTCGGACGCTTCACTGGCCAAAAACTGTTCTTTTAACGCCGCTAGTTCGGCGCGCAATTCGTCTACTGCGCGGTTCGCCACTTTGTCTTCAGAGGCAAACATTGTCTCCTCTATTTTTTCATCGATCATTTTCTCCAGAGAAATATTCATATTATTGAGAAAAGCCATCAGTTCATAACGAGTAATTGTGTTTAAGCCGCGAAAAGTGCCATCTGGATACCCTTGCGTGACCCCCAAACGCACCATATTATATACCGGTTTGGCCGCCCAGTGGTTATCATCTATATCTTTAAAATGAATTTCTTTTTCGGCACCGCTCAACAGCACCGGAAGTGCTATTAAAAAAAGCGCCGCTTTTTTTAAGCTGTAGATCTTACTGCCCCCTATTTATTCCTGACAAAAGCAGGAATATCAAAGTCTTCTGCCGGATTAAATTCAGGCAGATCATCATCTAAGAAAGATAAACCGCTGCTGCGGCCGCTTTCTCTGGCAAATTCCTGACGTCCTTTGAACTCTATCTGGTTATCTTCCCTAACATCGATCTTATCTCTGTTCGTAAAAATTAACGGATCGCTCCGCAAGCTGTTCTTAAAACCGGTCGCTATTACTGTAATAATAATTTCGCCTTCTAATTTCTCATTAACCACTGAACCAAAAATAATGTTGGCATTGGGATCAACGGCATTATAAATAACCTCTGCCGCCTGATTAACTTCGTGCAGGCTCATATCGTTGCCGCCAGCCACAGAAAAAATAACTCCCGTAGCGCCGGCAATGGTTTCTTCCAATAACGGACTGGTAATTGCCGATTCCGCCGCTTCTATAGCACGGTTCTCGCCGGTACCGGAGCCAATGCCCATCATAGCCGAGCCAGCGTTAGTCATAATTGTTTTAACATCTGCAAAGTCCAGATTAATTAAGCCGGGAACAGTTATCAAGTCGGCAATACCTTGCACGCCCTGACGTAAAATATCGTCAGCTACCCGGAAGGCCTCTACCATAGAGGTGTTTTTTTCAACTACAGAAAGCAGTTTGTCGTTGGGGATAACAATTAAGGCATCTACTTTAGAGCGCAGATGCTCAGTCCCTTCTTCGGCCTGACGCATTCTAATTGGCCCCTCAAAGCGGAACGGTTTAGTAACCACGCCAATAACTAAAGCCCCTTTTGATTTGGCAATATCGGCAACAATTGGTGAGGCGCCCGTACCGGTGCCGCCGCCCATGCCCGCCGTTAAAAAAACCATGTCGGCATTGTCTATTAACGCAGCAATATCTTCTTTGCTCTCTTCCGCCGCCTCAGAACCACGGCGCGGATCAGCTCCGGCGCCAAGTCCCTTGGTCAACTTGGTTCCTATCTGCATAGTTTTATCTGCTAAAGAAGTATTTAATGATTGTAAGTCAGTATTGAGTGCAATGAAATCTACACCGGTCAGGCCGCTGGCCACCATGCGGTTAACTGCGTTCGTGCCGCCGCCGCCCACACCAACAACTTTAATATTCGCAAAATTTTTCACTTCATCCATAAGCCACCCCCATACATAACAATAATTATAACAATTAACCGCTAAGTTTGTCACTAATATATAATAACAAGCCCCTTTAAATCAACAGAATATTTCGATGTATAAAACCATTAAAAATGGGCAGTATTAATAACATATAGCATTTGTTGGGGGGGCTGTTTATTTTGAAAAGATCCGTCTTAATATTTGTTGTTCTTTTTATTTTAATTGGCTCTCTTTTTGCCGATTGGCAACGTATCGGCACGGCTGGTTTTGTTCAAGAACTTTATGATGCTAACGGACAAAACTTTACATTTCTGATCGATAACGGCACACCATATGTCGCTTACAGTCAAAGCGACGGCAATACTTATGGTGACTTAAGTGTAATGAAATACGAAGGGGGCTCCTGGCAATATGTCGGCACGGCCGGCTTTGCCCAAGAACTTTATGATGCTAACGGACAAAATTTCACTTTTCTGATCGATAACGGCACTCCATATGTCGCTTACAGTCAAAGCGATGGCA
>CAYUXF010000018.1:23078-27868 GCA_964448755.1 uncultured bacterium | reverse complement strand
TGTGCTTTTGATTTCACTCCTTACTATACGAATGATGTTGCCAATACTGAGGCGGAAAGTTTAATGGGTCTTTTCCTCAGCCGTTTCTGTACCGGTACTTATAACCCTGCCGATGTGACAGGTTCAACACTGGCCGTAATTACTGTTGCTGCAGATGCTACTGCGCCACAATTAACAGTGAATCCAGCTTCTACATCAATGAATTCTGCCCAACAGCAACTGATCACCATAACCAATGTAGTGACACAATGGCTTTTAGGTGATGATTTGCAATATATTAAATATACGTTAGATGGCAGCGATCCGACTATTGCCGGATTGACATATACCGGGCCGATCGCGATCACTCCAAATATTGGCGAGGTTACACTTAAATTTGCCGCCGCTGATAATGACAATAACTGGACTGGTGTACAGACAGAAACTTACACTGTCGATACTATAGCTCCTACAATGGATAGTCTGGCCATTGAGCCTGCGCTGGTCAAGAGCGGCGATACAATTACCGTAAGCTTTACTGTTGGCGAAACGCTGGGCGCTTTGCCGGTAGTTCAACTTTTGGCTGGTGGTACTTATGCTTTTACCAGAGACACTTCGGTAGCTCATCCGGATTATGTTTATACTTATATTTTGACCGGCAGTGAAGCGGAGGGTTCACAAAATATTCGGGTTGCTATTCAGGATGTACTGGGGAATCAAACCACCGATAGTTCTTTAGAAACAAAATTAGATTTTACCGCGGCAGACTATACTCCATTGGCGATAGCGCCCAATCCGGTAGTTTCTGGTAATCCGGTAATAATAACTTTTAATGCTTCTGAAAAACTGGCTGAAACTACTACCGTAAATATTATGGGCAAAACAGCTGTCAGAATAAACGAAATTGATAATGGTGATGGCAGCTGGCAATACGTTTACCGCTCCGCGGTGCTAGATGGCACAGAAATAACCGCAATAATTGTTGTTCATGGCTATGATCTTGCCGGCAACGCTTCTAACAGCAATGACGGCTGGGGCAATATTACAGTTACCGGGACTGATCTTCTGGATAACACAGGCACCGGCACGGGTTATTTGGAGTTTGTTTATGATGAGCAATAGGGGAAAGAAAATGAATATTTATTATAAAAATATAATGAATAATCTTTTAAAACAAATTTGTTTATTTGTTATCTTGTGTTCTTGCGCTTTTGCCAGTGTTCAATTGTTTACGTCTCCCAATGCCGCTAACGGCAGAAATTTTGAACGCAATGCAGAGAATCTTACTTATAAGGTTGATGTTTTTATGCGCGCCAATGCCACAGATAATATTGACCTGATCGAGGCAAATGTTTCTTATAATAATACGATCTTTTATGATGTGACTATTTCTAACCCCGCAGCTATTAATGGGGAGTCTGGCGCTATTTGGGAAACAGACATTGTTGATACCGAATTTGACTCAAACGGAAATTACACAATGGTTAAATATCAAAAAGCCAATACTGTTGGCACTTCCTGGGCTTTGGGCACAGAAGATCTTAATAGAGATATTCTTCTTTATACCTTAGAGTTTAAAGTTTCCAGGAATGCTGCACTGGGGGGAGTGCAGATTCCTTTTGACAGCCGCTGGGCCGATGTTCAAAATAATTTGGGCGATGATATTACCGGCGTGCTGACCAATGATAATTTTTCTGTTGTCATAGATACTACAGCACCTTTGACAGCGCTGCTTCCTGCTCCCGGTTATTATAATGCTGATACTAATGTGGCTTTTGATACCGATGAGCTGGCCGATGAAGCGACGATTAATATTACGGTAATTAAACAGGGAGAAGCCAATAAAGTTTATACATTAAACAGGAACGGCTCAGTATTAATTACCGGCAATGCTACTCAATTTGTTAAAGTTACTGTTAATTATTCTGCCGAAGACTGGGCCATTAGTGGTACCAATACCGAAACAAATAAAACAGCAGTTTATTATATTGATAGAGAAAACCCGGCTATTGGCAGTGTTTTATATGATGCCGGCCCTCTTGGTATTGGCTATACAGCCAGAGTAACTTTTAATGTCAGCGATGCCTCAGGTGTTATTGCGGCAGGTTATCCGCAGGTTGTCTTTACCGGCGGTGCCGCGACAAAGATTTCCGGTGCCGGTACCGGACAGTATGTTTTTGAAAGAGTGCTGACTACTGCCGATAATAATGGTTCTAATTTTTCTAATTTAACTATTACTGTTCATGATGAGGCGGGCAACGAAACTATCAATAATATTACTAATGCAGTTCAGATCGATTTTGGCGCGCCGACTTTCCAGATCAGCGCGACACCAAACCCGGCGGCATTTTTAACTACCGCTAGTATTTTAGTGACAGCTTCGGAACAATTAAAAGCTGACCCTATTGTGGTTGTTTCGCCCGATAATTACGCGACCAAACTCAGCGGACCGGACGTCAATTATTTTTATATTTATTCTTATTTTGTAACAGGTAATGGCTGGACCGCAGTTGTCCCCTGGCTAGACAGCGGTTCTTTTGGTGATGATATTCTGCCGACGATCAATATTATTATGCCGGCAATTGATTCTGTTGATCAACTGGTTGATATTTCTCTGGTCTTTGATGTGACCGATAATATTACTATCGATACCGGGTCTATTTTTGTAACGATCAACGCTGAGCTGGCTGTTAGCCGCGGCTTGAGCGCTGACGAGACTTCCTTTAATGTGGTAGTGACACCTCTTAATGAGAACGGTTATAGAGTGACTGTCAATATTTCGTTCCCGTATGATTATGAATATCTGGTGACAGTTGATATTGCCGCTACTGACCGCAATAATAACCCGGTAACGTTAAGTTATTCTTTCAGGACCGAAACTTTAATAAATGCTTATATTGCGCTTTCTGGCAGTGATCTGACCGGTATCGGTTCAGAGAGCCGTCCATACAGAACAGTGCAAAGAGCGCTCGATCAGGTGACGGCCAATGGCTTTGTCCATGTTTTTACCGGCACTTATGATCAGGGCGTGACAATTAACTGGCCAAATAAAGATGGGTTAACTATCCGTGGCGCTGACGGCACAACTTCTCTCAATGTTGTTCTTTCCGGCGGCGGCACACATCGTATCTTTGATCTTGATGAATCTGTCAGTTTGAGTATTCGTGATCTGACGATACGTGATGGTTTTGTTTCTGGTAATCATGGCGGCGCTTTCTATTGTACGCCGGATACCGCTATGACTGTTAATATGACCAATATAGTTATTTCTGGCAATATTGTTAATGGAGGAATGAGTGGTGGAGCTTTTTATGCTTCAAGTGCAAATATTTATTTAAGAGATGCTTTTATTATAAAAAATCATGCACATAATGGCGGGTTTTCTGCTTATGGTAATTGGGATGTAGCAAATAGTATTTTTTATGCCAATAGTGTTTTCTTGAATGGTGGAGTAGCATTAAGAGGTGATTGGACGGTAGATAATAGTTTATTTCAGGAAAATTCAGGTCCGCTTAATGCTGCCGGTGTTTCATATGAATCTGATTGGGTTGTTAAAAATAGTAAGTTTGATAGAAATAATGCCTATGTTGTTGGTGTAGCGGCTCTGGGTCACTGGACTGTAAATAATTGTATATTTAGTGAGAATCATTCAATTGAGAATGTAGGTATTGCTTATGATCTTGTTTTTGATATTAATAATAGTACATTTTATGGAAATTATGGGACAGATGCTGCCCTTGTGTATGGCTGTACGGTTAATGCAATAAATACAATATTCTGTAAAAATAATTCGAATCCATTTATGAACTCAGTTCTTTCTTTTGCGCATTGTTCTTTTTCAACTCAGAATATTGGAGAAAACAATACATTTATATTAGTAGATGATGTATTAATTGGTGATCCTCTCTTTTATTCTGAAGCTTCAAGTAATGCCCGCTTCTTGCAGTTGGCATACAATTCACCGTGTGTCGATGCCGGCACCAGTAATGTTTCTGTGACTGACGATATCCGCGGTATGGTCCGCGGCATCTATGACGGCTATGATATTGGCGCTTACGAATACGAACATATTTATCTCACGGCAGTAGCACCGGATAAATATTCTACCGGCAATGCCGCTACAGTAGATGTTACTTTCCGCGTCAGGAACCATGTTGAGCCGTCTGAAAATATCAATGTTTACTTAGCGGTTAATGGTGTGGAATATAATATTTACGATATTATTGCCGATAATAGTTCTGCCGGTTCGACCGACTTTAACCTGAATTTTGATATTGGCGATCATTATGGCCAAACGGTCAACATTACAATTAATATAACCGCGCCGGCCGATCAGGTTGCCGATATCTTCTGGTTAAAGACGTTGTCCAACGCTTTAGTGAAGATCTTAAGCAAAGATTATGCTTTTGAAGCACCGCCGGGATACAATGGTGAGACTGTTACATCTAAAAACATGGTGCCAGGCAGTAAGATCAATTTCACAGTAGTTATTTTTAATGAAGGCGAATATATGGCTACAGATTGCTATGTTAAAGACCTTGTTCCTGACAGCATGCATTTATATGATCTTGGCGAGAATGCCCCGACCGTCAATGGCGATATTGAGAATGTTGAATATCTTGGCGCGACAGGTCAGGCCGGGACAGGCAGTGCTATAGAGTATAAGTTCGACCTTTTGCCGGGCGGCAGAGCGACATTTAATTACACTGTAACAATAGATTAATACTAGCCAAATTATTTTATAGACACTTCAAAAGAACTTTATTGGTTACCCGTTTAGATTTTTGCAGAAAGGCTTCGACCATGGCGTT
>CAYUXF010000018.1:13025-22978 GCA_964448755.1 uncultured bacterium | reverse complement strand
GAACTTTATTGGTTACCCGTTTAGATTTTTGCAGAAAGGCTTCGACCATGGCGTTATAGCAGAGGTTGTTAACTTCTCTGGCAATGCCAGCTGTCGCGGTATGAATAACCTGATAGACCTCTTCATCAAAAAGAAGTTCCGGATCGCCACCTGCTTTGGTAACACGGTAGCGGATATAACTGCGCATTTCGTTGAGTGAAAATGGCAGCAATTCCTCTTGAATATACATTCTGTTGCGCAAGGAGTTATAACTTTCGTGGCGGATCCTTCTTAAAAAAACCTCTTCGGTGAACAATAAAATAGAGACAAGTTTTAGTTCGGGCAGTTCTATATTAGAAATAGTTCTTAAAATGTGGAGCGAAGAAGATTCTAAAAAATGGGCCTCGTCGATCATTATTACCAGGCGCTTGCCCTCTTGATAGAGCTTAATAACCTGTTCTTGCAAGATCTTAATAAGATCATAAGTTTGCGAGGCATTCTTAAGGTGATGTCCTAAATTTAATTCCAATAAAATTTCTTTTAAAAGTGCCGATTTAGTCATACCTGGCGAGACCAGGACGACAATAATGTGATATTTTTGCGGATCAAGTGAGGTGAGGAGCATTTGCGTGATCATAGTTTTGCCGACTCCAGAAGGGCCAGCGACAAGACCCAGCGAAATATTTTGCTCAACACACATCTTCATCTTCTGATAAATTTCATCGTGTCCCTGGGAATGATAAAAAAAACGGGTATTGACCGAATCCATAAAAGGATTTTCTTTGAGATCATAAAAAGCTAAAAACCCGCTACTTTCCGGGACATCTTTATCTACAATGGCTGTGCCACCGCGTTTTTTTGGGTTTTTTTCTTTTTCACTAGAGAGAAAAAGGTGAGAAAATTCTTCAATAGAACTGGCCATAACAACGATCCTCCAGAAACTTTCTGGGGAAAAGCTTAAACTAAAGCAGTAAAGGTGTCAAGGGAGTGCCCGTTAAGTTTTATTTACTTTTAAAAAGTAAGTTTATTTCTTTGATCAGGTCTTCCATATGAAAAGGTTTAATTAATATTTTTTCAAAATACTGGCTATTTTTTTCGTTGAGCACATCTGGCGTGCCGGTAAAAGCAAAAAGAGGAATGTTTTTTAGTTCAGCGGTCGCTTTGATCTTTTGGGCTAGTTCAATGCCGTTAATGCCGGGCATGACCAGATCTAATAATATCAGTGCCGGTTTTTGTTCTATAATAGTAGCAAAAGCTTTTTGACTGTTAGATTCGGTAATTACTTCGTAGCCGTGACTGCTGACAATGGCTTTGGAGAGAAAAAGCATGTGCTGTTCATCATCGATGATCATTATTTTTTTATTTTTCATAATAGGCCCTCCAGTTAAAACTGTTTAATTATAGCATTGATCAAAAAGAATGTGTTTGATCTGGAAATTTTCCTTCTTGAACTTCTTTTATATAGTCAGTTACCGCTTTTTTAATTAAACTGCCGGCCTCGGTATATTTTTTAGCGAATCGCGGTGTTCTTTCACAAAGGCCCAGGATGTCATCTATAACTAAGACTTGCCCATCGCAGTCCGGCCCAGCACCACAGCTGATGACTGGTATTTTTAATTCTTGAGTAATGGTTTTGGTTAGTTCGGCCGGGATCATTTCTAAAACTAAAGAAAATGCGCCGGCCGCTTCAACGGCCCGGGCTTCTGCTATGAGCTGTTGGGCCGCTTCCGGCAGTTTGCCCTGGATCTTATAGCCGGAAAGATTATTTATTGCTTGTGGTGTAAAACCAAGGTGTCCCATGACCGGGATACCGGCGCTGGTGATCTTTTTAATAGAGGCAAGAACTACCTCCGACGCGCCTTCTAATTTTAAGGCGTTGCAGTTAGTTTCTTTGATCATTTTGCCGGCATTAATTAAAGTTTGTTCGGCGCTGACCTGATAAGACATAAAAGGCATATCGACAACAATAAAACTTTGCGGCGCGCCGCGGCGGACCGCCTGACTGTGATAGATCATTTCTTCTATTGTTACTGCCAAAGTATTTTCTTTGCCCTGAAAAACCATCCCCAGTGAGTCACCGACCAGAATTATATCGAGATCGCAGCTGGCCAGCATTTTAGCCATGGGGTAAGAGTAAGCGGTCAGCATGCTGATCTTAGTCTGTCCTTTTTTGTTTTTGATTTTTTCTAGAGTTAGAGTAGACATAGTTAAATATTTTTAAATATAGTCGACCAGCAATTTTTCTTCCAGGTCGCCTTTGCTCAGGTATCTGGAAAGCACACCGTTCTCGGCAAGTGAAATTATTCCGGTTTCCTCAGATACTACCAGAACAACGGCGTCAGAGACTTCGGTAAGGCCGATAGCGGAGCGGTGTCTGGTGCCGAGGCGTTGGTCGATCAACTTGTTCTCAGTGAGCGGCAAAAGACAGCGTGCGGCGGCAATGCGGTTCCCTTGAATGATCACGGCGCCGTCATGTAATGGTGAGTTTTTTTGAAAAATAGCCAACAGCAGATCTTCTGAAACAACGGCATCTAGAGCCAGTCCGCCTTCCAGATATTCGCCTAGCCCGGTCGCTTTTTCAATGACAATTAAGGCACCGGTCTTTTTTTCGCTCATTGCCTCAATGCTACGGATCAGTTCATTGAGATAGCCGATATTCTGCCCTTTTTTGCCAAAGAGAAAATTATTAATAAAAGTCTGGCGGCCCAGTCTTTCCAAGGCCCGGCGCAGTTCCGGCTGAAAGACAATTATCAATAAGATCATAATAATTGTCGCTAATTCCTGCATTAGCCATTCGATCGTATAAAGATTAAGGATCTTGCTGCAGATAAACAAAAAGACAATGACAATAAAACCTTTAAATAATTGAAAGGCACGCGAGTTATAGAACCAGAGCAGGGAGTAGTAGACAAAAACACTGACGATCAAAATATCAAAAACATCTACGATCCGAATGTTTTTTAATATTGCAGCTATCATAATACGTGGTTCCTCAGTAAATCTTCATAAGATTCGCGTTTAACTAGTAGTGCGCTGGTTCCGTTATTGACCATGACCATAGCTGGTTTAAGCGCTTGATTATAGTTAGAGGCCATTGAAAAATTATAGGCGCCGGTTCCTAGTACTGCCAGAATATCGCCTGTTTGCGGCGGCTGCAGACAAATATCTTTAATTAAAATATCGCCAGATTCGCAAAATTTTCCGGCAACGGTAACTAGCTCGGTCTTCTTTTTTTCTATTTTATTGGCTATTAAGGCGTCGTATTTGGCCTGATACGTAATTGGTCTGGGGTTATCGGCCATACCGCCGTCAATAAAAATATATTTGCGGATCCCTTTGAGATCCTTAGTATAGCCGACAGTGTAGAGAGTTATTCCGGCTGGACCGACAATCGAGCGGCCTGGTTCTACCATGATACGCGGCTGTTTGATCTTTAAACTTTCTGCTTTGAACTTTAAAGTTTCTGCTATGGTCTTAGCATATTCTTCAACTGCTGGCGGAGTGTCTTTAGGTAGATAGCTAATGCCCAAGCCGCCGCCTAAATTGAGAATTTCCACCGTTAATTTATTTTTTTCTTTGATATTTTTAATTAAGTCCATCATTATTTCTATCGTATAAGAAAAAGGATTTACTTCTAAAATTTGTGAACCGATGTGGACATGTAGCCCTTTGAAAACAACATGCTTATATTTCTTGAGTTCTTCTAATGTTTCAACCATTTTATCGGCGTGGATACCAAATTTGGAATCGAGCTGGCCGGTCCTGATAAACTCGTGGGTATGCGCTTCAACGCCGGGTGTGACACGGATCAATATTTCTTGTTTTTTATCTTGTTCCTTGGCTAGTTCATCGAGCAGAGCGATCTCCTGGAAATTATCAGCAACAATAGTTTTTACTCCGGCAGCTAAAGCTTCGCTTAGTTCTTTGGCTGATTTATTATTGCCATGAAAAAATATTTTTTCCGGTGAAAAACCTGCTTTTAAAGCGGTATAAAGCTCGCCGCCCGAGACGACGTCGATACAAAGACCTTCTTCTTTAAGCACTTTTAAAACACCTAGGACGGACATTGATTTGGAGGCAAACACAACTTCGGCGCCCGGCAAAGCTTTGCTGAAAGCATCCATGTATTGCCGACAGCTATTGCGCAGGGTCTCTTCATCCATAACATATAATGGCGTACCAAATTCTTTAGCGAGCTCCACGGTATCACAGCCGCCAATTCCAAAATTTCCCTTGGCGGTTATCTCTGTGGTTAAAGGCATATTAGATGTATCATCGAAAAACATATTAGTTTAATTCCTTTCTATTGCAATAACTTATATTCAATACTGTCTACTAGCGCCTGCCAGCTGGCTTCAATAATGTCCGGCGAAACACCGACCGTGCCCCAGATATCTTTGTCATCGCGGGAAATGATAATGACCCGGACCTTGGCGTCGGTACCGTCTTTGCTGTCGAGGACGCGGACGCGGTAATCGGCCAGCGATATCTCTTTTATTTTAGGAAAACTGCCGGCCAGTGCTTTGCGCAACGCCTGATCTAGTGCGGCGACCGGCCCGTTGCCATCAGCAACGGTATGAATTATTTTGTCGCCAATCTTAATTTTAACAGTGGCTTCAACGACATCTTTGTTATTAACATGTTCATTGGTGACGCGATAGTTAATTAATTCAAAAAGCGGCCGATGCCGGCCCAGTGCTTTTTTGATCAAAAGATCAATAGATGCCTCGCCCTCCTCAAATTGATAGCCGGCATGTTCTAATTCCTTGATTTTTTTCAGTAACTCTTTAACGGCCGGATCATCTTTTTTTAGGTCGATCCCCATGGACTGGGCTTTGTGCAATAAATTGCTGGTGCCAGCCAGTTCTGAAATTAAGATCCGCTGTTTGTTGCCAACTAGTTCAGGTTTAATGTGTTCGTAAGTAGCGGCATTTTTTTTAATGGCGTTAACGTGAATGCCACCTTTATGGGCAAAGGCGGAATAGCCGACATAAGGGGCCTGATTATCCGGAATTAAATTGGCGATCTCAGAAATGTGATGCGCCGTAGATGTCAGCAGTTCCAGTTTTTTAGCCGGTAAGGCCTTGTGTCCCATTTTGAGTTGGAGCGTCGGGATTATTGAGCAAAGATTGGCATTGCCGCAGCGTTCGCCATAGCCATTGATAGTGCCCTGTACCTGAATGGCGCCGCTGTTAATTGCAGAGATAGAGTTGGCGACCGCACAGCCGCTGTCGTTGTGGGCGTGGATGGCCAACGGGGTTTTTAGTTGTGGTTTAATTTTTTCAATTATTTCTGATACTTCAAAAGGGAGCGCGCCGCCGTTAGTATCGCAGAGGACTAAAACATCAGCGCCGGCCGCTTCCGCTGTTTTTAATACAGATAGTGAATATTCCGGGTTGTTTTTATAGCCGTCAAAAAAGTGTTCGGCATCAAAAAAAACTTCTTTGCCGGCACTTTTTAAGAATTGAATAGAATCGGCGACAATTTTTAAATTGTCGTTGAGCGAGATATTGAGAGCGTCTTTAACGTGAAAATCCCAGGTCTTGCCAAAGATCGTTACCACCGGAGTATTAGCACTGACCAAGGCCTGCAGATTAATATCGCTTTTGGCTGGTTTGCCAAAGCGGCAGGTAGAGCCAAAGGCCACCAGTTTAGTATGTTTTAATTTTAAGGCGGTTGCTTTTTTAAAGAATTCGATAGCTTTGGGATTAGAGCCTGGCTGGCCGCCTTCGATATAGTCGACGCCTAAATTGTCGAGCAGTTTAGTTATCAGCAGCTTGTCTTCAACGGTAAAGGCAATACCTTCCCCTTGTTCGCCGTCGCGCAAGGTTGTGTCATAAATATAAGTTTTTTGGTTCATTTACTGCCTCAACCTCTTAAAAATTAAAAAAAGGCTTATTTTTGCCGATTATAACTAAAAGCTATGTAATTATCAATTTATTGATTTATATATAGATATTATTAAAAATAATTATAAAGACCAGGGTTTTAATACTTTTTTTAAAGCGGCCGGACCTTGAAAATGAGATAAAATAAGGCCGTAATTAGTGATTGGGACTGCCGCTGTCTCCAGATCGCGTAGCCGGGATTGTAGTTTTTGCGGTGTGATCATACAGCCGCCACAGTGGATGATCAATTTGTATTTACTGAGATTTTGATTGTCTTGAAACTCACGGCCAAAATTATGTTCAATAATAACGCCGGGATATTTTTTAGCAAAGTAAGCGGGTATTTGTACCGTGCCGATATCTTCGCCTATGCGGGAGTGATTACAGGCTTCCACAATTAAAACTTTTTCGCCTGGCTTGATCTTTTCCAGCGCAGTTAGACCTTCGGCAAAAAGTTTAAGCCGGCCCCGGCTGAAATAATTGATCATGACAATAGAAAAAGTTGTTAAATCAATTCCTGGCGGACACCACTTATTTAAAATATCCATGGCTTGCGAGTCGGTAATTATCATTTTTGGTTTTTTTTGAAAATTATTTAAAAAATTAACAAAACGCTTTTTTTCTGTTGAAAAATCATTGCTGCGGGCTGCTGTCAGATCTAAACGAAAAGAGACCGGATAAGCCCAGTGTCTGGTGATGTATTCTTCTACCATGGCCTGCGGCCGTAAGTAGCGTCCGGGCGGCGTTTCGTTGTCCATGGGGATAAGCAGAACATAATATTCATCTTTTTTAATAAAGGGGAGCAGTTCGGTCTGGTCATTTTTTGGCGAATAATTTTTTAAAATAAATTCTATTAATTCCGCGCGGTATTTAGTTTGGTTGGCCCGCAGGATAATTTTTTTATAAAACCGTAGCAGGGGAATAGCTTTTTCCGCTGAGGCTATTTTGTTTTTATCTCCAGCGGCAAAGAGATTATAAATGATCAACAATTGTTTATCGAGCTCGCGTGCTTTATCGATAACCGCTTTTTCTGTTGCAAAATTTTGGCTGGCGGGGTCAATGACCAATAAAATAAGATCGCACTCCTTAAGGTCGTTATACGTTTTTTTTTGTTTTTTTGTACCTAAATTGCCTTGTTCGTCCAGGCCGGCAGTGTCAAATAATTTGACCGGGCCGAGGCCGTGCAATTCCGCTAAAGTTGTTTTGGTGTCGGCGGTCGTGCCAGGGGTGGCATCAACAATAGATGTTTCCTGCTGGGTCAACAGATTCATGACCGAGCTTTTGCCGGAATTCATTTTGCCGAAAATGCCGAGATGATCACGCTCTGTAAATGATGACATTGGTTAATTTTTTTTCTTAAAATTGTTTAATATTTCTGTTAGAGAATCGCCGCCGAATTTTTCTAATAAGGCTTTGGCTATTTCAAAAGCTACCAGCGCTTCACCAATCACCGCGGCCGATTCTATAGCGCAGACATCGGAACGCTCAATATGCGCGGCGGTCTCTTTTTTTGTCTGCCAATCGAGCCCTGTTAAGGGTTTGGTCATCGTCGGGATCGGTTTCATAGCTGCTTTTACAATGATCTCTTCGCCGTTGCTCATGCCACCTTCAATGCCGCCGGCATTATTTGTCTTATGGTAAATAGTTTTGTTTTTAACACCCATTTCATCGTGCACTAAACTGCCGGGCAGTCTGGCTGCTTCAAATCCGAGGCCGAATTCCACACCTTTGATCGCCTGCAGGCCCATTAGTGCGCCGGCAATCCTGGCGTCGAGTTTGCGGTCGTTTTGTACATGAGAACCTAAACCGACAGGTGTGTTTTTGACAATAACTTCAAAGATGCCGCCGAGCGAATCGCCATTGTTCTTTGCTTCATCTATTTTCTGTTTGGCGGCGTTGTTGAGTTCTGCTGCATTGACAATAACTTTTTCTACGGAAACTATTTTGCTTTGAACGGTAATCTCAAAATAGCTCAGAAATTTTTTGCAGAGCGCGCCGACGGCAACGTTGGCGGCGGTTGAGCGGGCAGAGGCCCTCTCTAAAATATTGCGCAGATCTTCCTGCTGATATTTGACAACACCGGGATAGTCGGCGTGGCCGGGGCGGAGATTGGTTACTTTAGTCTGCTTGCTTTTGGTTTTGTCGGCAGACATGATCTCCTGCCAGTTCTTAAAATCTTTATTTTCAATGAACAGCGTTATTGGTGAGCCGATGGTTTTGCCCTGTCTGATGCCCGAGAGAACAGTGACCGTGTCGCTCTCTATTTTCTGCCGTCCGCCGCGTCCGTAGCCCTGCTGACGTCTTTTTAATTCGCTGTTTATTTCTGTGGTGGAAATTTCAATATTAGCGGGTAATCCTTCTAGAATAGCGGTTAATCCTGGACCGTGAGATTCCCCGGCGGTTAGCACTCTGAGCATTGTTTTTCTCCCTCAATTTTTTAGAAATTTATTATACAAACAATGTTTGTTTTTTACTACAACGAGTGGTATATTTATGGTCCATTTTTTGGACATTGTTAATGTTATTGTTATATTGTGCGCCCGTAAGAACCTGCACTTCGTGCAGAACCTTTCCGCCTTCGGCGGTATGCTCAAACGGGTAACAAGTTCTTTGTTTTTTTGAATGTTCGGAAATAGAGCTACGGGGATCGTGGTCTATTTCGTTAAATTTGCTTTGTGCGCCCGTAGCTCAATTGGATAGAGTGTCTGACTACGGATCAGGAGGTTAGGGGTTCGACTCCTCTCGGGCGCGCCAGAATTCAAGACTCGAACCTAAAATAAAACAATGATAAAATTCTTTAATGGTTCCAGAAACCAAAATAGCAATATTTAACCAAAAACAAATTCGCAAAACACTTTTCAATAATGAATGGTGGTTTGTTATTGAAGACGTTGTGTTGGCATTAATCAATTCTAGTGATCCAAAACAATATATACAGAAAATCAAACAAAGAGATCCTGAATTAGCTAAAGGGTGGGTACAAATTGTACACACCCTTTTAGTAGAAACTACTGGTGGTCCTCAAAAAATGAATTGCGCCAATACCGAGGGTATTTTTCGCATTATTCAATCTATTCCTTCGCCCAAAGCAGAACCTTTTAAAAAATGGTTAGCTAAAGTTGGCTATGAAAGAGTTCAAGAAATTGAGAACCCAGAATTAGCCACGCAAAGAACAAGGGCTTTATATAAAGCTAAAGGCTATTCCGATGATTGGATTGAAAAACGGATGCGCGGTATTGCTATTCGCGAAGAATTAACCGAAGAATGGAAAAGCCGCGGGATTGCAGAACAAAGAGATTATGCCATATTGACTGCAGAAATATGTAAATCAACATTTGGTATGACTCCTGCTGAATATAAAGAATTCAAAAAACTTCAACGCGAAAATCTTCGGGATCATATGACAGATCTTGAGCTAATTTTTTCGATGCTGGGTGAACGGGCAACTACTGAAATTACTAGAAAAGATAATTCAAAGGGATTGCCAAAACTTAAGAATGACGCACAGCGTGGCGGTAAAATTGCAGGAGATGCTCGAAATAATTTAGAAAAAGAACTAGGGCATTCGGTGGTATCGCCTGATAATTATTTAACAGGTGGCGATGCAGTTAAGAAATTAAAATCTGGCAAGAACAAATCATTAGATAAATAATAAAATCTAATGTATTTGCTCGGGCGCGCCACTTCATAATATTTTTCCAGATATTTTAACGGATATTTTTCATTGTTTTTGCTGAGTTTTTTGTTACAATTTTCCAAATAATTTCGAGGAGTTTTTTTTAATGGAAAAAATTAATTTTTTTATTTTGGCCGGTGTTTTTATTTACATGGCAGTGCTGATAGGCATTGGTTATTATTCAAGTAAAAAAGTAAAAAGTATGGCCGACTTTCTGGTAGCGGGGCGCCGGCTCCCTTTTTATCTGGCGGTTTCAACACTCTTTGCTACCTGGTTCGGCGCCGGCCCCTGCATGGGGACAGCAGGAGCTGCTTACAGCGACGGTTTGCTCGGTGTAATTTCCGATCCCTTTGCTGCCGGTGTTTCTTTAATATTGGCTGGCTTCTTTTATGTCGGTCTGCTGCGTAAAA
>CAYUXF010000018.1:0-12925 GCA_964448755.1 uncultured bacterium | reverse complement strand
GCCGGTGTTTCTTTAATATTGGCTGGCTTCTTTTATGTCGGTCTGCTGCGTAAAATGAGACTGCTGACTATTACCGATGTCTTTGGCAAAGTATATAGCAAAGGGACAGAGATACTCGCTTCATTATTAATGGTACCGGTTTATATTGGCTGGCTTGGCGCGCAGCTAGTGGCAATGGGCTATATTCTTAATGTTTTAACAGGCATTAATCCTCTGCTCGGTATTATACTTGGCGCGGCGATAGTTATTATTTATACGTATGCCGGCGGTATGTGGGCTGTAACTTTAACTGACTTTATTCAGGTGACAATTTTAGTCCTGGGTCTTTTTATGATCTTTCCGGTTGTTATTGGCGATGTCGGCGGTTTTTCTGCGCTCCTGCAAGCTACACCAAAATCTTTTTGGCATTTCTTTCCACAGAATGCCGGGTATAACGGCTGGGCTGTTTACATTGGTCAATGGGCGATCATGGGGCTGGGTTGTATCGTCGGGCAGGATCTAATTCAACGTTCACTGGCCAGTAAGAGTATTCGCATTGCTAAGCGGAGCGCTGTCTGGGCCGGTGTTGCCTACATTATTATCGGCTTGATTCCTATTTTTCTCGGCTTTGCCGGCCGGCTGCTGATCCCCGATATTGCCGACCCGGAATTTATAATTCCATTTTTAGCGATCAAGTTTTTGTCGCCGTTAATGTTGATGTTGTTTTTGGGTGCGCTGATATCCGCTATTATGAGCTCGGCAGACAGTTCTCTTTTGGCGGCAACATCACTGATCACCAATAATATTATCCACCGCATATATCCGCATATTTCTGATCGTCATCTTTTGCGTATTACCAGAACGGCCAGTATTTTTATTGCGATAATTTCTATGGTGGTGGCGCTGTATGTTAAACAAATTTATAATTTAATGGTCAATTCCTGGGCAACTTTGTTGGTCGCTATTTTTGTACCGGTGACAGCGGCGTTGTACTGGAAAAAAGCCAATACCGAGGCGACCTGGGTCTCGATGCTGGCCGGAACATTTACCTGGATCGGTTATATTATTGTTAAGACAGGTTCATTTGGTGAGGTTTCAGACGATATTTTTTATGTGGCGGCGCTTTATGGCGGGCTGGTGAGTCTGATCAGTTATTTGCTTGTCACGTTTTTTCACCGTCAGGTCATAGCCGTTAAAAATAGATTTTCTTAAAAAATATTAGCGGGCATTTATTTTTTGCCCGCTTATTTTTTCCAATTCTTTTTAACTTCATAAATAACGATAACTGATAGTATTAGCAGAATGAATGCCGTTATCCCGACAGGAGAGAGGCCGTATTTGCCTGTCAGGAACAGTAGCGCGCTGAGCGTAATTGCCAGCATGATGAAAACAGGGATCAAAACAAAAAGAATAGTGGTGTTTTTTTTGTAGAGCCAGCGGGCGATCACCAGCAGTGTTAAAGCGGCCATAAGCTGATTGGTAGCTCCAAAAACTGGCCAGACCGCTTTCCAGGCGGGAATGACATTGCCTGCGGCATCCTTGATCTCAATAATGGTAAAAACAGCGGGTAGCAGCAGTGTTGAGGCTGTCGCCAAAAATTTATTTTTAGTGTTATCCCAGCCGAAAAACTCCTGGAAAATATAGCGCGCCAGACGTGTTGTTGTGTCGAGTGTTGTCAATAAAAAAGTGGAAAGTGCCAGAATGCCGAAAGAGGCGCCTATTTTAGGCGGCAGACCAAAGAGATTTAAAAAGCCGGCAATGCCATTGCCAAAGATCAATAGCGGTGAGGCTTGTTTGGCCAGTCCGTTTTTGCTGGCGATCATGATCGTCGAAAGGGCGATGATGGCAACTATCGCTTCAACGAGCATAGCGCCGTAGGCGATCGGTTTGGCGTCTTTTTCTTTGTTGAGCTGCTTGGCCGTAGTGCCGCTGGCGACAATGGCGTGAAAGCCTGAGATAGCGCCGCAGGCGATAACGACAAAAAGAAAAGGGAAGATGGCGCCCTGCCCCTGATCATAAAAAGAGATAAACGCGGGATAGTTAATAGAAAAATTGCCGAACAATATACCCGCAGTTCCTGCTAAAACAGCGCTGTAGAGCAAAAAGGCGGAGAGGTAATCTCGCGGCTGCAGGAGCAGCCAGACGGGCAGAACTGAGGCGGCAAAGGCATAACAGAGTAAAAAGATATGCCAGAACTTAGCGGGAGAAAAAGCTATCGGCCAGAGCTGTCCGAGATAGATGGCAAAAAATACCAGTGGCACAAATACCAGAGAGGCTTTAAAAATACTGATCTTAAAGCGGTAGACAAAGAGACCTAAAAAGACGGCGATAACTATAAATAAAATCGAGGCGCTCGCTACCGGTCCATCGCTTTTAAAAGTGGCAGATGTCATATCTAAAAAAACTATTAAAACATAGACAAGCGTTAGCCAGATAAATAGTAGAAACATTTTGTAGACCGCTGGCGAAAAATAATCTTTGGTTACTTCGGCGATCGATTTTCCCTTGTGGCGAAGGGAGGCAACCAATGCGGCAAAGTCGTGTGTGCCACCAATAAAAATACTGCCGATCAATATCCAGAGCAGAGCGGGCAGCCAGCCGAACGCAACACCGGCGATGATCGGTCCGACAACGGGACCGGCCCCGGCAATGGATGAAAAATGATGCCCAAAGAGGATCGGCGCCGGGGCCGGACAGTAGTCGTTGTTGTCGCGGCAGGTGTGTGCTGGTGTTTTTCTTTTATTATCTATATTGAATATTTTTTCTAAGAATCTGCCGTAAAAGTGATAACCAGAGAAAAGAATTACTATTGAAGATAAAAAGATAATCGTCAGCATGATCAACCTGCCTTTAAAATGAAGTGTATTATTATTTTAAACTTTAATCTCTTTTTGACAAGGTTCTTTAATGTCTGTGGGTTAACATCTATCTCTCCCATCTCTGGTGGAGAATAGATAACTAACAAGCATATTTTTGATGTATGTAATATAATTTACCTCATGTTGTTCAGAATTTTTCTCAAAAATGCTCCTGCTGAATTATCTTTGGTAGATGAGTATTATAATTATCTGATTCGCACATTGCGTCTGCAGACTGGTGCTCTCTTTGAGGTTGTCGGCGGTTTGCCCGAAGTTAGTGTTTTTAAAATAACAGGTACAGATAAAAAAAAGCTACAGGCGGAATTTGTAGAGAAATATTTAGAAAATAATGAGCCCAGCATAAAACTTACATTAATTCAGCCGCTGTTGAAAGCGGAAAAGCTGGAATATGTTCTGCAAAAGGTTACCGAGCTCGGGGTTAGTTCTATCTGTCTTTATCAAGCGGAGCGTTCTCCTGTAAAAATATTGGAACAAGAAAAAAAACTTATCAGATGGCAAAAAATAATTGAGGCTGCGGTCTGCCAGTCGCGCCGCAGTTTTTTGCCAAAAATTGAATTTTATAACGGCTTGGCGTTGCTTTTGCCAAAAGTAAAAGTTCCGCTTTATTATGCCGCGCCTGCTGCTGCAGCAAAGTTTAGTCTTGCTGTTAATGAGCTGGCGGCAGTTATTGGGCCGGAGTCTGGCTTTTCGGAAAAAGAGTCTGCGCTGCTTGCAAAAAGCGGCCAGGCGTTTTCTCTTGGTAAAACAACACTGCGCACGGAGACTGCTTCGGTGGCCTTGTGCGCTAAAATTTTAATTTAGAAAGAGGATCTATGTTAAAAAAAATATTTTTTCTTTTGGTAATAATTTTTTTTCTGGCGGGCTGTTCTGTTGACCCAGTAACCGGCCGCAGTTCTTATAACTTTATTTCGGAAAAAGATGAAATAGCGCTGGGCGATCGCGAACATGTCAATATTGCGGCGCAATACGGTGTTTATAATGACCCTAAACTCAGTGCCTATGTGCAGTCGATAGTCTCTAAGATTGGCGATGTCTCGCACCGGCCGCAGCTCAATTACCGTGTAACGGTTTTAGATACGCCGCAAATTAATGCCTTTGCTCTGCCGGGCGGCAATGTCTATGTTTGTCGCGGTATTTTACCTTATATGAACTCTGAGGCGGAGCTGGCCGCTGTTATGGCGCATGAGATTGGCCACGTGACAGCAAGACATACTGCTGAGCGTTTATCTTCTATGCAGACATTACAATATGGGGTGCTTCTTGGTTCTTTATTTTTTAAAGATGATAGTGCGGCCAGTCTTTTTTATGTTGTTGGTTCCGGGGCCTCGCTTTTGGCAACTTTTTCTTTTAGCCGCGAGAACGAAATGGAGGCTGACCGTTTGAGTATAGAGTATGCGGATAAAGCTGGTTTTAGCCCTTTGGGTACAGAAAAAATAATGCAGATGTTCATGCGGATGTCCGGTAACCGTAACAGTGATCCGCTCTTTAGTTTGTTGACCACGCACCCGGTTTCCGATATCCGTGCCAAACAGGCGCGCATTGAGGTGCGAAAATTACAAGAAAAGAAAACTATTAATACCGAATTGAACCGTGACCGCTATTTGCAGATGATCGACGGCATTTTAATTGGTCACGATCCGGAAACGGGAATTATTTTAGATAATATTTATTATAATGCCGGCAATAATTTTAAATTTGAGATCCCCTCTGGGTTTGCTGGCGATCTTGAGCCTGGCGGCGGCATGCTGGCTGCGCTCCAGAATTCAAAAGAAATAATTACGATTTATTTTAATGTCACTACCAGTGATATTAAAACAGCACAGAAGGCTTTTGTGAAAACTAACAGTACGCTGGTTAAAGAGACAACAGTTGCTTTGCCCTGGCAAAATAAGGAAGTAACAGGGGACTTCTATTTTATTAAAAATAAAGATAAGGTCTGGCAACAGGTTGCTTATCTTTTTGTGCCGCTGGCTGCTAAAAATTCGGAAATGATAATAGTAGAGAACGATAGTGAGAAAGATCAACAGATCGATTTGGCAACAGCAAAAAAAATTCTGCCTTTACTGAAGCCGTTGAGCACGGAAGAAGCTAAAAAATTGCCCAAAGAAAATTTAAAAATTTATCAGACCAAAACCAACGATACCTGGCAGAGTGTGGCCGAGAAATTTTTTAAAAAAGATGATGCTGAAAAGTTGGCCTGGCTCAATGGCTGTGAACTCAGCGAGCCGCTGCCCAAGCAAATAAAATTAAAGTTGTTTTAAATGATGATAATAACCAGTACAGCCAATAAACATATTAAAGAAATTGTTGCTTTACAGGAAAAAAAAGAGCGGCAAAAAAACGGGCTTTTTTTAATTGAGGGTGAGCGTGAATTGCAGCTGGCGCTCGATAATAATTACGAAGTAATAGAAGTTCTCTACTGCCGAGAGATATTAAAGAACAGCGACATTATTGAACGCTGCGGAGTTAAAACAGAAGTGACAGCTAATGTTTTTGCTAAGATCGCCTATCGTGAAAATTCTGACGGCTTTGTGGCAGTTGCGCGCCGAAAAGAACGTTTTTTCTCGGAAATTGTTTTGCCGGCGGCGCCGCTGGTGCTGGTCCTGGAAAAAATAGAAAAGCCGGGCAATATTGGCGCTATTTTGCGGACAGCCGATGCTGCCGGCGTTGACCTGGTGATTATTAGTGAGCCATTAACAGATCTTTATAATCCTAATATTGTACGAGCCAGTCTGGGGGCTATTTTTTCTGTCCCGACAGTTGAAGCTACAAACCAAGAGGCATTAACTTGGCTAAAAGAAAAAAACTTTTCAATAATTACAACTACGCCTAGTGCTCAAAAAAATCATTTTGAGATTAAGATGACTAAAGCTACAGCTATAGTTGTTGGCAGTGAAAAAGATGGCGTATCTGATTTTTGGCTAAAAAATGCTACAGAAAAATCTCTTATCCCTATGATGGGTAGTGTTAACTCACTTAATGCATCTGTTTCGGCCGCGATCGTGGTTTATGAGGCGGTACGCCAGCGGCAAAAATAAATAATTTTTTTATTGTGTTATAATTTTAAAACAATAATTTTTAGGGGGAATAAATGTTAACGACAGCACAGCTTGAGAAATACGCTGATATTTTAATTTGGGGCCTTTTTACGGCCCGTAAAAAAAAGTTCAATAATTACGATACGATCCTGATCCGTTATTATCTCGATGCGCTGCCGCTGACCGAAATAATCTACCGTAAATTATTACAGAAAAAAATGAACGTTGTTGCCAGACAGCTGGCTAACCCTTTGATGGAAAAAGATTTTTATGATTTTTCCGACAAAACACAGCGCTCTTTTTTGCCGGCCGGTGAAAAAGAATTTTATCAGGCGCTCAATGGCAATATCTATCTCCATGCGCCCGCTTCGTTGACACATTTAAAAGACATTGATGCTAAAAAAATAAGCGAAAGTATTCTGGCCAGAAAACCGATCAGGGAAATTTTAGATAAGAGCGAAGAGAACGGCGCTTTTGGCTGGACACTTTGTACGCTACCGACGCCCGAGCTGGCCAAACAGGCGGGGCTGAGCTTGAAAGAATATACAGAACAAATAGTTAAAGCCTGTTTTTTAAATGAAAAAGATCCTGTCAAAAAATGGCAGCAGATCTATAAAGATTCTTTAAAAATAAAGAAATGGCTCAATGCTCTGCCGGTTAAAAAATATCTGGTCAGCAGCAAGTCTGTTGATCTGGAAATAACGCCTGGTGAAAAGAGAAGATTTGTAGGGATCAGCGGTCATAACATTCCGTCTTTTGAGCTTTATACCTCCCCAGACTGGCGCGGAACCAGAGGGACGTATTATGCCGACCAGCCCTCTTTTAGAAGCGGCAATTATGTCAAAGGTGTTAAGCTGGTCTTTGAAAAAGGGCGGGCTGTTAAAATTTCGGCGGAGCAGGGCGACGCCTTTGTTAAAAAGACGCTTTCTATGGATAAAGGGGCGGCGCAGATCGGTGAATTTTCGTTGACAGATATCCGGTTTTCTAAGATAGATAAGTTCATGGCAGATACGCTCTTTGACGAAAATTACGGCGGCAAGTTCGGTAATTGTCATCTGGCGGTTGGCTCTTCTTATTCTGATACTTTTGCCGGTGATCCTAAAAAGCTGACCAAAAAGATTAAACAAGAACTTGGTTTTAATGACTCGGCGCTGCACTGGGATCTGGTCAATACCGAAGATAAAGTTGTTGAGGCGGTGTTGAAGAACGGCAAAAAAATAATTGTTTATGAAAAAGGGAAGTTTGCCTGTTAATTTGCAACAAGCGTCGGTCAGTTACGAATAATTAAAATAATCGGGCAAGAGAAAAGAGATCCACAGGAGCTATTTTAAGGGATATGTTCAATAAAAAAATATCTTTGACGGAAAATTATAATAAGCAAAGATTGCCGGCTGTCTACAGTGACTTATTCGCTAATAAGATCAAACAGCCTGTTTATCTGGAAATGACGGTTGATCATAAATGCAGCTGGTTCAGCAGTAATTATTTGGCGCTTCAGACAGATAAGTTTTCTTTATATAAAATTTTTTTTGATGCGGTTTGCTGGTGTAAGTTTTCTTTTAATTATCGGACTAAAACTGCAAAAGTTGGTTATATGGCTACTACTATGGGTTTTAAAAAAAGAGGCTTGCAGCAAATGTTGCAGGCGGCTATTTGTGAATTATTTGATGTGGAGAAAATTGTTTTTGAACAGACTTTGCCAGACGGTAAAAGATATATAAAAAAAAGCAAACTGTTTTTAAATTATTCCAGTGAAATTATTCATGAAAAACGGACTGATTTTTACTGCGATGTAAATAAAGATTATCTGAAAACATTGTTTTAATAATTTGTTCTTGCAGATTGTAAGGCTGGGGGATATTATTTAGCTCCTCAGTAGCGTTCTTGTAATAGGGGAGAACAGGCGGGTAATTTCAGTCATGATCGATATGACCAAAGGCTCAACAGTGAAGCTTATTTTGCTGTTTACCGTGCCAATGTTTATAGGTAGTGTTTTTCAACAACTATATAATGTGGCCGATTCAGTTATTGTTGGGAATTTTTTAGGTAAAGAAGCCCTAGCTGCCGTGGGGGCCTCTTTTCCGGTAATGTTTTTATTAATTGCTTTAGCCATGGGCGCTACAATGGGGATCACTGTTTTGATAGCGCAATATTATGGGGCTAAAAACCATGAAAAAGTAAAGCTTTGTATTGAAACTGCCTATATTTTTTTAATGATGATGTCATTATTTTTAACTGTTTTGGGGCTTTCCCTGGATGATTATATTTTAAAAATGCTGCGCACTCCGGCAGAAATATTTTCTGATGCTAGACTTTATATCAATATTTTATTTGGCGGACTTTTTCTGCTGTTTGGTTATAACTCCATAAGCGCTATATTAAGAGGATTGGGCGATTCACGAACGCCGCTTTATCTGTTGATCTTTTCTACTTTTGTGAACATCGGGCTAGACCTTTTATTTATTTTGGTTTTTAAGTGGGGAGTCTGGGGCGCGGCGCTGGCTACAGTAATTGCTCAAGGTATTTCTTTTATTTGCGGGATAATATATTTGCAGACAATAAACCCGCTCTTTAGGGTTAATTATTTAAAGCTCCGTTTTGACAAAGATATTTTTATTAACAGCGTCAAGATCGGACTTCCTACCGGTGTGCAGCAGATGTTTGTCGCTGCCGGCATGATGGCGTTGACTCGAATTGTTAATTTGTTTGGAACTAATGCGATAGCGGCATTTACCGCGGCTGGCAGAATAGACTCTTTTGCCATGATGCCGGCCATGAATATCTCTATGGCCATGTCTACTTTTGTCGGCCAGAATATCGGCGCTAAAAAGCATGAGAGAGTCAATGGTGCTATTAAGGTTGGCGGTTTACTTTCGTTATTAATTTCTGCGGTTATCTCTTTTGGTGTTATTTTTTTTAGAGGGTCTTTGCTGAAACTTTTTACTAATGATCTGGCGGTGATTGCTATTGGGCAGGAGTATCTTTTAATTGTAGGTGGTTTTTATCTCGCTTTTATGTTGATGTTTATTTTTAACGGCGTGCTCCGTGGTGCCGGAGATACTTTGGTGCCAATGTTTATTACTTTGCTTTCGCTCTGGTTGATCCGTATTCCGGTTTCTTCGGTCTTGTCACGTTTCATGGGGACAAGAGGAATCTGGTGGGGAATCCCGATCGCCTGGGTGCTCGGGGCGGTATTGTCCGGTCTCTATTTTTCAACCGGCAGCTGGAAGAAAAAAGTGCTCATTAAGCAAACGCCGGAGAAGATCGAGGCGACGGAAATTCTCAGTGAGATCGAGGGTCTGGAATTAGAGAAAAAAGAGTTCAGACAGTAGTTTACGGTGGGACAATTATATTGTTCAGTTAAACAAATTATTTAACTATTAATGTCGATATTATATTTGGCGATCAATTTTTTTACATCGCCTGCTGTTATATACATAACATAGTGGCTTATTGAGTGATCATCAATATTTTGGTTTTCAGTTAGTTTGAATCCGTAGCGCTGCCAGGTCTTGCGCTCAAAAGCAGAACGTTGGGCCTTGATATAAATGGCCCTATCTTTATTATTGTTTGTTTTTTTAGCTAATTTTGAATAATAGTAACATGCCTGTGCTATGGTGTATAAACCGATCCCTTTGAAGCGGTCATTGCCGAGCTGTTCAAATTGTTCTTCGTCAAAAGGGGCTGAGTCGCAGGAATTTATCTCGAGATAGTGTTCTGTTGAATCCCACTGCATTAAATTGTAGCCGTAGAGGCGTGTTTCTTCTTTTTTTTCAGGGTCGCTGCCGAAGAATAAATGAATGATGATCTCATTTTTGAGCAAGAAATCTGCTCTGCTGTTAAAAGGGCCGTTTTCTTTGATGAGTTCTTTTGAAAAATTGATGTTTTCCTGGATATTATTAGAAAAAAAGGAGGTGATGTTGTTAAATGCCGGCACGCTCGAAAGTTCATAGGTAGCTTTAATGCTGATCTTTTGGCGGAGATCGCCCTTAAATAACCAGCCGGAATTATTGTCAAAATTTAGCGCAAATACCTTCTTTTGCATGCCTGGATATCGTAAGAATGCGAGCGGGATTGCACTGGCCAAATTACTTGAGGCGGTGTTTTAAAATCAAATGGAACAAATTTCATTATATATGCGATATTTTTGTATGGTTCTAAAAAAAGTTTATAGAGAAAGAGTGTGGAGTTTTGTTGATAACAAAAATAATAGCTGAAATAGAAAATAAAAATGAGAATTTTCAGGATTTACAGCATAGGTTATTACGAATAGTAGCTGATTATAAATTGTGTTTTGTGCAGAGAATGCAGAGGGCGCTGCCGTTATTTTGTACCCTTTTTCAATTAGAAGGGGCAAAGATCATGCACACGTTGGTTATTGCTCCTTTTTATCATCAAGAAACACGTGAGGCGTCTTACGGTATACCGATCAATGAGCATGTTTTTGATATTAGGAGGAAATTTCCGCATGGTGCAGAAATTCATCCACATGCTTTTTATAAATACACTGTGGAATCAGAAAAAATTGTAAAACATTTTTATTATCATGCGCTTGAAAAATCGCTTGAAAACCAAATTGTTTCTGAACTGATCTTTGTGTTACAGGAAGAAAAAGCAGTTGAAGATCAGGCTAAAAAGCAAAGGCAGATGTATCAAATGCTTAAAACAATGGTCTCTATTCTTTCTGAAGGATTTGCCCTGGAAAGATTGGGTGAAGAAAAAGATAAATTAAAAACGATTATTAGTAATACTCCTGCCGGAATAGTTTCTCTTAACCGGTGTATGTATATTGAAACCTGGAATGATTTTATGGAAAAAATAACCAACATTTCAGTTAACGATATAGCGCAGATGGATCAATTTGAGTGCAAGTATGAGAAAAGTAAAGGAAAGATCTTAACGCCAAAAAAAAATCTACCATTGTCAGATATGTTATTAAAAAAAACAGAAGGTTTAATATCAATACACAAGATAATGACATCCGCGTATCAGCAGGATGGCCAGCGTATTGACGTTGAGGGAATTCGTTATAATGATGGTGTTTATACAGCTTCTTATATTCCGCGTATCCATGACAATAAAAAAACAGGATTGGATATTATCGTCATTGATAAGACTTATGAATATATTGATCTGGGGAAAACGGAACTTTTTAATGATAAGTATTATCAGCTTTTTTCAAAAAATTTAGCGGAGAGACTTGATGATACCGTTGGGATCGAATACCAGGGGATAATGCTTGATCTTGATCACTTTAAACGCGTAAATGATACCTATGGCCATGACTGCGGAGATTATGTTCTGAGGGAAGTCGGCAAAATAATAAAGACAACTTGTAGAGACCTTTTTGGTAAATATGCACTTCCTTTTAGGCTTGGCGGCGAAGAGTTTTATGTTTTAATTGAGAATTGTGACAGTGAAAATGCTTTGCTTTTGACTAAAGCCATTAAGGAAAAAATAGCAGGATATAATTTCAAGTATGACCAATACTCTTTTAAGTGTACTATTAGCTGTGGAATTGCATCTGGAGATAGTTTGCAACCTGATATAACAAAATGCCTGGCGGATAAAGCGCTTTATAAGGCTAAAGAACAACGCAATAGTATAGCGGTTTATTCTAAAAAGAAAAAAAATAGTAAAAAAGAAATTAATGAAGATTTGAAAAATTGAATTGTTGTAGTATTTTTATAATTTCTAGCATTTATTTGTTTTTTCTGTTAAATTCGCTGCATCTTTTCTGCTGATATTGCGATATCTGATAAATAATTAAAAGGGCCGAAAATGATGATCAGACCTGTTCAACACAGTAATAATTATAACAATAACCAAAAACTGGTTAAATTATCGGCCAAAGATATTCAAAGCGTAATAAACGAGATGAAAGATGCCTCGCTGCCAGCCAGTATGCTCGATGGGATTTCTATTAAAGTTACAGAAGCCCCAAACGGTAAGCGTATTATTATAACCAATCAGATAACCGAAGAGTCTTTTCATTTGCTAGGCGTTCCTTTTTCTTTTTTAGACAAGAGCGACGTTAGTTATCCGGCATTATCGATCATCTACCAGTATAAAGTAATGGAAGGTTTTGGCACGAGGGTTTATAAAATAAATTCGGCGAACTATAAAGCGCCGCTGGAAAAAATGGAGTATTTTTTAAAGATCAGAAAAGATCATGTAGGCAAAGGCAGTAAGGGCGATAATTTTATTAAACTGCTCTTGCTGCAAATAGAAAATCTTAAGAGGATCAATTTTGAGAACGTTAGCGGTATTGCCAATAGTGTGGGGATAGAAATATAGTTCTTTCCTATACCTGCTTGGATGCTTTTTTGTTGTTTTAAATTTTTAGAGAACAAGTGTATACTCACACCCCTTATGATATGTAGAAAAACTCTTGCAGATAAAAAATATATTATTCATGAAAAAATTACCGGACTGCTGACGAATCAGGCCTCTTTATTTAGAGAACGGTTCGTGTTGAGCCTGGGGCCGTGTGTTTCTACCGTGCTGGTTGGCTATAACCCTATAAAAAAAGATTTTTTATTCGGTGCGACGCATATCTCTTTTGCCTGCGGTTCTTACGACAATATCAGCGCAAAAGAACAGATAGAGAAAGTTATTGATGGTCTTTCTTATCATAATTATGGGTATAATATTGTTTGCCTTGTTTTATACGGAGGAAATCTTGTTGATTCTATTGGCGAGATAACTATTAGAATAGCCGCAGAAAATATCAGGATAACCAAAGAGTATCTTGAGAGTTTGAATATAAAGGTGCTGAACGATCGAACGGGAGCTCAGGCGGCGTTAAGAGTTGTAATAGAAGATAACTTTTTTCATGGACATTTACATGGTGTTAGTTTGAATGAAAGAATAAAAATAGATCTGTCGGGGATTGTGGGATAGGGGCTATCTGGCGGAGAGGCCTACTACGCTTATTTCATGTTTTGGGTTGAACGATTTAATAATGTTAAAAGAATTTCAAACAAATAACAGCCAAATGTTTAATTGCAGTTGCGGAGAATAAAATGT
>CAYUXF010000017.1:0-28376 GCA_964448755.1 uncultured bacterium | reverse complement strand
AATAAGAGGTGATCATCCCTTTGACCGGCCAGAGAAAAATACCGGTCCCTTTGGCACCGGAGGGGCCGGCGAGCATTAATCTTTGAATAAGTTCTTCGATCTCCTGCGAGTTTTTTAAAAGCTCTTCGATCTTTTTCTCGTATTCTATTCTCTGTGCCCGCAGGCTGGAATAGAGCGATTGCTTTTCTTTGGCTTTATTTGTAAAACTGCTCTGTTTTTGTTGAATGTTGGATTTGAGATTTTCTATGCGGTTTTTTTGATAATAAAGTGAATTTTTTTTGCGTGAGAGATCGTTCTGTAACGAATAAATATCCTGCAGAGTCTCCAGATCGCTGTTGATGAGCTTAGAGTAATAGTAAGAATTATCTACCAGTTGAGAAAAAGAACGGCTGGAAAAGAAAAGCTCTAAATAGCCGAGGTTCTGTGTTTTATAGATCTCTACCAGGCGGTCATTGAGCTTAGATTCCTGCTGTTGATATTTAGAAGAAAGTTCTTGCATTTCGGTTTGTGTTTTTCCAAGCTCCAGCTGAGTTACATAGAGCTGCGATTGGGTTTTTCCTAGCTCTTTTTTTAATTGTGAGATTTGCCGGTTAATGGCGTAAATATCGCGCAGTGTGGTTTGTTCTTTTTGCTTGGTTTCCTGCAGGAGTTTTTGTTGTAATTCTAGTTCTTTGTTGATTTTGTTTAGTTCTGCCTGCTGTTTTTCTACGGTTGATGCAGTTAATACAGCCGACAGAAGCAGGATTAAAAGAAGGATGATAAAAAAATTATTTTTTCTCAAGTTCATTTTTGTTGAAAGTATTCTACTATAGCTTGGGCCTGCTGCCTATTAACAACGCTAGTGAGTTCTTCTTCTGTGCTATGCTTAATTTTTTCTAGAGAACCAAACTTTTTCAGGAGTTTTTGTGTTGTTTTTTCACCAAGTCCTTTGATCTCCGTGAGTTCGCTTGTGAGCATCCTTTTTTTGCGGCGGTGTTTGTGAAAAGTAACGGCAAAACGGTGTGCCTCGTCTCTCACCTGTTGTAATAAATTGAGACCGGCAGCACTTTTTTTTAAGATGAGCGGATTCATTTGCCCCGGCAGAAAGATCTCCTCGTTCTTTTTGGCTAGACCTATTACAGGAATATTAAGATCAAATTTTGCCAGAACTTTGACAGCAACAGCGAGCTGCCCTTTGCCGCCGTCAATAACAATTAGATCTGGTCGTTCCGCTTCGCCGGTTTTTACTTTGTAATAACGCCGGTTGAGGACCTCGTCCATAGCGGCAAAATCATTGGGCGTTTCCTGGTCAATAATAAAGCGGCGATAAGCGCTTTTGTCTGGCGTGCCGTTTCTCAAGACCGACATAGAGGCAACTGTATCACTGCCTTGAATATTGGAGATATCAAAACAGACAATTATTTCCGGCGGCTGCGGCAAGTGCAGGGCCTGTTGTAGTTCTAAAAGACCGGCGGCGGCAATGTCTTTGGGAAAACTGGTTAAATGCCGGTCGCGGATAATTTTTAAGGCGTTTTTTTGCGCTATTTTTAAGAGCTCGGCGCGAAAACCGCTCTGCGGCGTTTTTATTTTGAGTCCTTTGTCGCCCAGCCAGGCGGCGATCTCTGCCGGCGGTGTTTCTTTTAAGATTATTTCTGCCGGCAGCTCCTCCGGATATTGATAATAGCTGACCAGTAACCGCCAAAAATAATGCTCATCAAAGTTTTCATGTTGTTTAGTAGCAAACTCCCGGCTGCCGGTGATCTTGCCGTTCTGCATAAAGAGGACGTGGGCGACCAGGAACTGTTCATCTTCAATAAAATACCAGAGATCGCGGGCGGTGTTATCGGGGGCAATGACATTTTGTCTGGCCGCGATGCGCTCCAGGGCTTTTAAGCGGTCGCGCAGTTCTGCCGCTTTTTCATATTGCTGGGCGCCGGATAGCTCCTGCATTTTTTTTGTCAGCTGTTCCTGTAATTTTTTTGGGCTACCCTGTAGAAAATTAATTACCGCCTCAACTTCCTGCCGGTATTCGTTGGGAATATTGTTGATACAGGGCGCCAGGCACTGGCCAAGTTGATAATAAAGACAGCTTTTTTTTATTTTGGCGAGGTTTTGGTAGCGGCATTTGCGCAGCGCGAAGAGCTTGTTCAGTGTTTTAAGGCTTTCTGCTAGCGAACCGGCATAGGGGCCAAAGTAGAGCGCGCCGTCTTTTTGTCTTTGCCGGACGATACTGAGGCGCGGATACTGGTCGCGGATATTTATCTTAAAATAGGGATAATTTTTGTCATCTTTGAGATTGATGTTGTAGCGGGGCTGATGTTTCTTAACGAGCGAATCTTCTAAAAGCAGCGCTTCCATTTCGCTGTTGGTCACTATGGTAGAGATATTGGCGATCTGTTCGACTAATTTAACGGTTTTAGTGTCTTTGTCGGTGCGGTTAAAGTAAGAAGCGACCCTTTTTTTGAGATCTTTAGCTTTGCCGACATAGATTATTTTCCCGGCGGCGTTGGTATAAATATAAACGCCCGGTGCGTGCGGCAAATGCGCCCGCAGTTCGGCTAGCTTGTCTGGTTTTTCCATGCGTTTAATTTTACAGGAAGTTTGTTAAAAATTCGCTGAAAAAATAACCAGCGAGTGACGATATCTAAAGGATGCTGCAATGTAAAATTATAAAAGAACAACAAAAATTAAAGTTTGCCTGGCCGCAGGTTATTGATCTCTCTCCTTCCATGGAGACTTATCCCAATGCCGGCGGTTTTATCCATTTTCCCACCAATGAAAAAAAATATAACGAGCTAGTTTTAGCTGGCCAGGCTTATGGCGTTGAGGAGTTAGCGGCAAAAATGCCGGAACTCCAGGGGCGTTATGTGCTAAGCGTTGGTGCGGAGCTTGGCTTTTATTATGGCGCCGAATTTAACATGGCCGGCGTTATTAATGTCGATCTCAATCCGGCAGTCAGCCATTTATGGTTTCCTTTTATTCTCTACTTGTCTGAAAATACAACTGATCAGCAGGAGCGCACAAAATTAATAGAAGAGATGTTCAATTATGTAAAAGCTTATCGCATTTGTCAGGCTCCGGTCAAAAGCCGGACAGATTTTCTTAAAGAGGCCACTAATTATCATCCTGAGCTGGACGATAGTCGTGCGGTCAAGATAGAGCAAAAGTATCAGACCTATTTACTCGAGCGGGCAAAAGTAAAGCAAAAATTTCAAGAATCCATGGAACAAAAACCGGAGAAAATAAAACGCTTTTTAAGCGAGTATTGTCCGCCAGAAAAAAAGGCCTATTTGCCGATCTTAAATAACCCAACACTGCCTAATGGCCAGGGCTTTAGCCACTCGCCGCTTTTTAGCCGGCCGGAAGTGTGGCCTTTTGTAAAAAAACTGGCGCAGGCCGAACAGCTCTGGTTAATTAGAGGGAGTATTATTGAGGAAAAAACCGCTGCCTTGATCAAACAAAAACTGGAACCAGAAAAGATCGGCTTATTGTATCTTTCTAATGTGCTTCAGGTTTTGGAGCCGACAGAAAAAAAAGAGCTGGCGGCAATCCTTAAAGCCTTAAATTTAACGGCACAGACAAGCGTGATCTGTTCAACGATCAATAAAAATTATCTCTATTCTTTAGCTGATTTTTTGCAGATAATCGAGTAACGGTTTTATTCTTCTTGCGGCCGGTCCAAAAGGTCTGGCTCAATGCTGCCGCCCGCGGCACCGTCGGTTAATTTGACAACATCTTTGTCGATTTTTTTAAATTCTTTATAGGCGTTGTTGTAGCTGCTGACGGTCAGGCTCAAATTTTTGCCGACTTTTTTCATGAAGTCATCGTAAATGACGATGTGTTTGCCTAGTTCGGCGACTCTTTTTAATATTTCGTTGACGTTTTCCTCCATTTTTTGCGCGCGCAGGCCCTGCAGGACCGTCTCCAAATAGGCAAAGAAAGAGACCGGCGAAACAATAATAACATGTTTGCCGAAGGCGTATTCGATGAGATCTTTTTGCGATAGATTATTGGCGCCGACTTTATAAGAGAGCAGGCTGTAATAAACACCTTCGGCGGGAATGAACATGAAAGCAAAATCGGTAGTGTTTTCGCCGGGCCTGATGTATTTAGATGTTTCGTCTATCCGGTTCTTAATGTCGTTGCGGAAATCTTTTTCCAGCTGCTCGCGTGTGGCCTGATTGGTCTCTTCCATTATTTTATTGTATTTTTCCAGAGAAAATTTAGCGTCAATGGGGATGATCTTTTCTTTATAAAAAATTACGGCGTCAACAATTTCACCGTTATTAAAAGCATATTGCATTTTATACTGGTTGGGTTGTAAAACATTACCCAAGAGTGTTTCTAAAAAATATTCGCCTAAAATACCGCGCTGTTTAGGGTTCTTTAAAACATTTTCCAGACTCTGTAATTTTTCAGAAAAACCTAAAACCTGTTTATTGGTCTCATCGATCTTGGTCAGCTTTTCAGTTACTTCTTTTATTATCAGCGCGCTGTGCTGAGAGAGCTTTTGAATGGTCTGCAGATTTTCAGATTTGTCCTGCAGCAGCTGGGCGGAGAGCAATTCTATTTTTTGCTGTATTTCCTGGCGGTTTTGCGAATTATTGTTGAGCAGCAGCTCGGAGATCGTATCCAGTTTTTGCTGAAATTCCTGGCGATCGACGCTATTGTTGGTGTTTAAAGAGCGGCGCAAAAAGAAAAAAACGACTAACGAATAAGCTAAAAAGAAAAACAACAACAGAATAATAATAAGCATTTCCATAGGGTTTGATTTTAACACAACTGTTTTAAATAAACCTCTGCCAAAGAAAACCGGACATTAATTAATATTTTATGGAAGATACCTGCACGGAGAATAATTTTTAAACGCAGTTTGGCAAAGTTGAGAAAGTAACTCTTTTTATGTTATGCTATTGGCATGTATTACGGTTACGACCCATATTTTTTGCCAATTATTTTGGCTTTAATTTTTTCCTTCTGGGCGCAGTGGAAAGTCAAGTCGACGTATGAACATTACTCAAAAGTTCAGGCGCAGTCCGGTCTTTCTGCCGCAGAAGTTGCCAGAAAAATTCTTGATCAATACGGTTTAAAAGAGGTGCCGGTCAAGCAGATAGCCGGTGAGCTTTCTGATAATTATGATCCGCGTTCTAAAGAATTGAACCTCTCGGCAGGCGTTTATAACTCCTCTTCGATCGCCGCTTTAGGTATTGCTGCGCATGAGGCGGGGCACGCTATCCAACATGCCAGGGTCTATCTGCCGCTTAAGGCGCGCAATGCTATTTTTCCTGTCGCCAATATTGGGTCTAATCTGGCGATACCGTTTTTCTTTTTGGGCTTGTTTCTTTCTTTGCCGCCGCTGATGACTATTGGTATCTGGTTCTTTGTTTTTGCCGTCGTGTTTTCGGTAATTACGCTGCCGGTAGAATTTAACGCCAGCAGCCGGGCTATTAATATTCTTGAAGAGAACAATTTCTTAACTGCCGATGATCTTTTGGGCGCGCGCAAGGTTCTTTCTGCCGCAGCTATGACTTATCTGGCCGCAACGCTGATGGCTCTCCTGCAATTATTAAGGATGCTGTTCCTAAGAAATTCTAGAGATTAATTTTTAAAGAAAGAATTTAGCAAGCCGCTGACTGTATCGACATCGCTTGGTATCCCCAGTTTTTTGCAGCTCAGTGTATCATAAATAAAATGGCGGTACCGCATACAGTAGTCATCCCAGGGATGGGTTTTCTTTAATTTGGAGAGCGCCAGGATCAAACCCATAGAGATCTTGATTTGGAACGGTGTTTTCTGGCCAAAGTAAGCGGCGGTTTCTTTGAGCAGATCGCCGACTTTTAAGGGCTCATTACCCAAAACATATTCATTTTTATCAGTATTGTTTTCCAATAAATGAACGGTCATTAGGGCGATATCACGGCAGTGGATAAAATGAAATGTAAAATCGACAGAGAAGTACTTTAAAAAGCGGATACTTTTTTTGAGTCCTTTAATGCCTGCCGCAGCGTGAGAATAGGGGTGGTTATCGTCACCGCCAAAGACCCAGGTTGGGAAGAGCGTGATGATCTTATCTTTGAGCGGGTGGTTTTGAAGCATTTTATGTGCCAAAAATTTACTGCGGATATAGTTCGTGCCGATAGTCCTGATCGCTTCGACCGGCAGATGTTCTCTGTTCAAAATAGAAGCCGTAGAAAAATAAAGTACTTTTTTGATCCGCTGCCGATCGAGCGCCCTTAAAATTCTAAACGTAGCGTTGACATTGACCTTCCAGGGCCGGCGGTACCCGCCCCAGGTGGTGGCAATTAAAATGACATAGTCCATTTGCTTAAAGAGATCTTTTTGCAGATGGATGTTGTGCAGATCTTCGCGCACAACAGTGATATTATTAAATTTGCTGAGATCGCGCTTTAATTTTTCCGGCTTACGCAGAAGTAAAAAAAGCTGATATTTTTCATTGCCTGCCAGCAGGTCAAAAAGATAATGGCCGACGCTTCCGGAAATACCTGTAATAAAGATATTCTGTTTAGCGGTCACGAACTGCTATTTTTCTTCGGCAGTTTCTTCTGTTTGTTCTGTTGCTTCAGAAGTTTCTGCGGTTTCTTCTTTTTTCTTGCGGCCGCGTGGCTTTTTAGCTGCTTTAACGGCGTCTTCTTTTTTTTCTATTTCCAGCACAACGTTTATTTTAGCAGAAGCAGTAATGCCGTAGCTAAGCTTTAACGGAACATTAAAAACGCCGCCTTCGCGGATGTTTTTTACCAGGATCCGTTTTTTGTCTAGCGCTAAATTAAAGGCACTGTTAATAGCGTCGGTTATCTGTGTATGTGTAATTGAACCGAACATGACGCCATTCTCTCCTGCTTTAGCTTTAAGCTCAATGCCGGCATGTGCTTTGATTTTTTCAGCTAACGCTTGGATCTCGGCTTTTTCCTTCTCTATTTTTTTCTTGCGCTGAGCGTTAATGCGGTCAATATGTTTAAGATTGTTTTTAGTTGCTTCTATAGCTAGACCGTTAGGAATTAATAAGTTACGGGCATGGCCGTTAGAGACTTTAACCACTGCTCCTTTGTCACCAAAACTCAGGTCTTTTAATAAAATAACTTCCACGATATATCCTCCTTCGATATTAAAAACTAGACTTGGCTAGAGATCGGCAGTAAGCCGATATTGCGGGCTCTTTTAATGGCGGCGGCCATTTCTCTCTGGTGTTTAGCGCAAAGAGAAGTTTGTTTAGCAGAAACAATTTTTCCGCGCTCATTCTGAAATCTTCTCAGTAGCGAAGTATCTTTATAATCAATAAAAGCTATTTTATTTGCGCAAATAAAACAAGGTCTCTTATTTTTTTTCTTAAAAATACTCAGTTTCTTCGTATTATTATCTCTCTTTGTTGGTTTTGCCATTTCTTTTCTTCCTCCTGTTTTTTAAAAAGGCACTTCTTCAGCGCTTGTTGACGCTGATTTAAAGTTATTGTTATCTGCCGGACTTGTTTCGCCGGACTTTCTGTCGAGCATCTGCATATTGTCGGCAACTACTTCGGCGCTGCTGATCTTGCGCCCTTCTTTTTCATAGCTGCTAATCTGCAGACGTCCTTCAATAGAGATTAGTTTGCCTTTATTTAAGTATTCGCCGCAAATTTCTGCTAAGCGCCGCCAAGCCACTACCCGAATAAAATCTGCTTCCGCTTGTCCGTCTTTGCGCGGCGGGCGATTGATCGCCAGCGTAAATCTGGCTACAGCAACTCCGGCTGAAGTATAACGGACTTCCGGATCTCTAGTTAGGCGGCCAATTAAAAAAACTTTATTATACATTTACCAAAAGCTCCTTAAAAACTAAAAAGGGACGTCGTCTTCTGTTACATCGCCAAACGGATTTTCTGACATTGGCGGCTCAGTTTGTGTGTCAGTTTTTTTGCTGACCTCGCTATTGCCACCGGCTGCGACATTTTTAACATTTTGGGCAATGACTTCTGTCAGCCACTCTTTTTGGCCGTTATTTTCCGTTGTACGGACCTGTAAGCGTCCTTCTATTAATAGTAGCGATCCCGCATGAACTTTTTCTGCAACATAATCGGCTTGTGCGCCAAAAGCGACCACGGGAATAAAATCATTTTCTTTAGAGCCGTCGGCTCTTGTTGGGCGCTCAACCGAAAGTACCAGTTTTGCAACAGAGCTGGCATTTTCCATGCCGAACTTAGTTTCCGGTTTTTCGGTGACGGTTCCCAGTAAAATAATTTTATTTACATTAGACATATTGTTATTTAAGCCTCAGCGGTTGCTTCTTCTTTTTTAGCTATTTTGCTTTTTTTTGCCTGGATCAACATTTCCGGTTTAATTTTAAGCAACAGGTTGCGGACAACAGCTTCAGAAATTTTAAAATACTCTTCAATCTCACGATTAGCGCTGGTAGGTGTTTCGTACTGCAATAAGAAATAAATACCATGAGTTTGTTTACTGTAAATGGTGGCGAGCTGTCTTTTGCCGAGATTCTCTTCGTAAAGGATCTTGCCATCTTTTTTTTCTATTAAAGATTTTACCTTTTGTAGAATTTCGTTCTGTGCGTTTTCATCAGTATCTGCTTTCACAAAATACATCAGTTCATAATATGCCATTTTTTTCTCCTATTCTTTTCTTTCTTCTATATTATAGACCAATTATTACAAAGGAAATAAATCCTCCTAAAAAAAGGCTGGTAATAATATCAGAAATTATCACGAGGTGCAATAGGTTTGCAAGGGGTAGTTTTTAATTAAGCAGTCACTTTTTTATATTTTTAGTATTTTTTTGATATTTCTTGCTATTGGCGGGCAGATATTTTATAATCTCGCTAATTCTAGCTGGGAGATAGTGCAATTAAGTCTTTAAAGAACAAAGATCTGCTGGGACTCAAGGATCTTTCAACTGCCGAACTGGAGTTGATCATTGAACGTGCTTTTTCTTTTAAGAAATTCTTCAAGTCACCGCAAAAAATAAAAAAATCCCTAAATAATAAAAATTTACTGACCTTGTTCTATGAACCATCTACCAGAACGCTTACTTCCTTTAATGTTGCAGCTGGTCGTTTAGGCGGCAGGGTTAATAATATTTCTGTTTCTAATTCAAGCGTTAAAAAAGGGGAAACGCTGATCGATACGATCAAAAACTTAGAGGTCATGGGGTTTGACGGTTTAATTATTCGTCATCAAGATGGCGGGGCGCCGCAGCTGGCGGCAGAAAATACTATTATGCCGGTTATCAATGCCGGCGATGGTTTTAATGAACATCCCACACAGGGCTTGCTGGATATTATGACAATGCAGGAGTGCCGCGGCAGCTTAAAGGGCAAAAAGGTCGTGATTGTCGGCGATATTGCCCATAGCCGCGTGGCTCGTTCCAATATTTGGGGCTTAAGCAAACTGGGCGCTAAAGTAACGGTCATTGCGCCGGCGACACTTATTCCTACCGGAATAGATGCTCTGGATGTTGAGGTAGAATTTGATATGGACCGGGCACTGGCCGATGCCGATTTTGTTAACGTTTTGCGGATGCAGTATGAACGGCAGCAGGAGGCTAATTTTATACCATCGCGTCGTGAGTATCACCGCCTTTTTGGTATTAATGAAAAAAGACTGCGGAAAGCCAGAAAAGATTTGATTGTCCTACACCCAGGCCCAATTAACCGCGGCATAGAAATTTCTACACTGGTAGCTGACGGCGATCAAAATGTTATTTTAGAGCAGGTGGTCAACGGTATTGCTGTGCGCATGGCGGTTTTAGATCTTTTAATTGCAGGTGATGAAGAATGAAAATTTTGTTAAAAAACGGCACCTTAATTAATCCTGCCGGGAAAATTACCGGTAAAAAAGATATTCTAATAAATGAAAATTTAATAGAAAAAATAGCAGATAAAATAAAAGAGGATAAAGAGACTGAGTCTTATGATCTGGCCGGTAAATTAGTTTGCCCGGGGTTTATTGATATGCACGTGCATTTGCGCGAGCCTGGCAATGAAGAAAAAGAGACTATTAAGACCGGTTCTAAAGCGGCGGCCGCCGGCGGCTTTACTTCTATTGCTTGTATGGCCAATACCGATCCGGTAGCAGATGATGTCAGTATGATCAAACATATTAAAGAAGTGGCGGCCAGGAACGCGCAGGTTAATGTATTTCCTGTCGGTGCTTGCACTAAAGGGCTGGAAGGCAAGCAGATGACGCAAATTGGTGAGATGCAGCGCTTTGGCGCAATTGCTTTTTCTGATGACGGCCGGCCAATTGAAAATGCCAGAGTATTTAGGCGGGTTTTAGAATATGCGGCCATGTTCAAGGCGCCGGTTATTTCGCACAGCGAAGATCTTAATCTTTCACATGGCGGTTCAATGAATGAAGGCACTGTTTCTACTAAGCTCGGGCTGCCGGGCATTCCGCGCTCTGCTGAATCTGCGGCGGTCGCCAGAGACATCGAACTTTCTTACAATTTTGGTCCACTGCACATAGCCCATATTAGCACTACCGACAGTGTTGATCTCATCAGAGAAGCCAAAAAAGAGGGCGTGGCCGTTACCTGTGAAACGGCGCCGCATTATCTGGTTTTAACTGAAGAAGCGGTTGAGGGCTATAATACTAACGCCAAAATGAATCCGCCGCTGCGGACAGAACAAGACCGACAAACATTATTAAATGCTTTGAACGACGGCACCATAGATATTATTGCTACGGACCATGCGCCGCATACTCTCGATGATAAAAGGGTAGAATTTAACAAAGCTTCTTTTGGGATAGTTGGTTTAGAAACGGCGATTCCTTTGATCTATGACAAACTGGTTAAAACCAAGATAATAACAGTAGAGAGAATGGTCGAGCTAATGAGCTCTCGTCCAGCGGAAATTTTTAATATTGTTAACCGCGGTATTTTACAAGAGGGTTTTTTTGCCGATATTACGGTTATTGATCCGGCGCTTTCCAAAAAAGTAGATAAAAAAGAATTTTTATCTAAAGGACGCAATACGCCTTTTGACGGCTGGCTTCTGAGCGGCTGGCCGGTAATGACTATCGTCGGCGGTAAAATAAAATACCAAAGAGCGTAAAGCTTCCGTTTTCTGTTAAAAGAAAATTTATAAAATAATGTAGCTAAGAGGGCATAATGCTGGATAAAAAACAAAAGGAAATGGGATTAATCGTACTGGCCGTTTTTTTATTGGTCTTGGCTGTTGTTTTCTTTGTTAATTCTTCGATGGAAGATATTAGCAATAGCGAATCACTGCACGAGGATCAAAACGTCTTATTGATAAGTGATGACACGGTGACAGGAAATGCTAAGAAGGCCTTGACCGCTCCCTGGGACCCGGAAACTTTAACCGCACAGCAGCTGGAGAAAGTTCTAAAGTTCGGCGCAAGGGAGACAACAGCCACAGAGCTGATCAACATAGAGAACAATATGATGTACAACCGCAATCCGGTGGCTGTATTATTTTATTTGGCTCACGGCTATGCTCAGCTAGGCGAGCAAGAAAAAGCGCTGGAGTTTTACAAGCGGATTCGCGCTGAATATAAAAATGGCCAAATTACGCTGTATGTTTTTGATATTGATCGGGTGGCGGCAGATGATCGCTTTTATTCTGTTTCTATTTATGAAGAATCTCTTTTGCGTCAGGCGGCTTTAAAAAAAGAACAGGAGCTCCTTTCCAGTCTGCGTTACTCCGGTGCCAAATACGGCATTTATAAAAAAGAGCAATTCCTCTATGCCGATCTGGCGGCAGAAGCACAGTTGAATTTAAAAGATAGCAGAAATTTTTTGCAGAGCGCTGATCGCTTTGTGCGGCTTGCTTATGCCAAAAAGGCTATTAATAATTTATTGACAGAGATGGCTAAAAAAGAGAAGAGAGAAACTGCCATTTATTTAACAGAAGAGCTGCGGCCTAAAGCTGATTATTACGAAAGACTTGTTGCGGCCAAAGTTGCTAAGGTAATGGCGGGTGAAACTTCTTTTAAATTTGATTTTAAAGGACTTAAAAAAAGCGGTTTAATATATTATTATACGTATGCCGACATTGATAACGGGCTGGAGATAACGGTGCGAGACAACGGTGAAGATGTTTTGGTGAGTGAACTTGTTTTGGTGGCTGAGGCAGCAACAACGGGTTTGACCGAAGACACTGTCACAGAAGAAGACGAAGGCGTGTAAATTTAAAAGAGCCCAAGAAAGAAAAATAGAAAAATGACAAGAACATTATTAAAAAAGATTTGCTACATAAGTATATTTGTTTTCTTATTTTTAACTACCGGACAGGCCGAGTTAAAAGGCAACAGATATACCGATGATCAATATAATTTTGAGATAAGTGTGCCGCGTGATTGGCAAATTAATATTGGCAACAGCAAGCGACATATTTTAATGCTGGGACCGGACAAAGCCTCTGAGGTAGGGATAGATGTTTTTAAATTGGATAGCTCGCAGAACAATGCCAAAGATGTAGCGGTTGCGCATATTATTGCTTATGACGGTTGGCAGTATGTGGCCGGACGTCATTTGGGTTGGACAGAAAAAAGAGGTGCTGATACCGCTTTTTCTACAATGTATAGTAAAAGTCTATTGAGTGCCACCGGCGGTAAAAAAGAGATCATTGTCCAGGAGTTCTATTTTGTTAAAGCCCGCCAAGTATATATTCTAACATTAACTACCGATTCAGAGGCCTGGTTTGAGGCGAAAGAATTTTTACTTGAAGCGCTCGATTCTTTTAAAATAAAATAGATTCCTGCCTAAATTAGCGACGAAAAATCCTCTTCGTTGTAGATTTTTTTCTCAAAGATGTTTTTATTTTCTGATTTATGATAATTTTTAACTGGTATGGTTTTTGCCAGAACAGACCTGTCTTCACAAAATAGTGGAGGGAGGTGAAAAATGAAGAGTTATAACAATGTAACGCTGGTGGGCAGAGCTGTAAAAGATACCGAGAAAAAAAGTATCGGTGAAGCTAATTCGCGCGCTAATTTTACACTGGCGATCGATCGTCCTTACAAGGACGCTGAAGGTAAGCACCCGGCCGATTTTTTAAATGTAGTTGCCTGGGGCAAGCTGGCCGAGATCTGTGCCGACTACATTAAAAAAGGCAGTCTTGTTTTAGTGAGCGGCAGGATCCAGTCCCGTTCCTACGAGGTTGATGATGAAACCAAATGGATCACAGAGATCGTGGCGGAAGGCGTCAATATTTTAGAATATGCGCAAACCCCCGCTGTTAAACAAAAAGCAGCGGCCTAAACTTATAGAGGGAGGACATTGTTCTCCCTCTTGCCAAAATTTTTTTGATCATTTCCCAAAGCTTCTTAAAAAATATGCTAAAATCAGCCGCATGAAATACGAAAAAGAATATGGAGTGATCGTTGTTGGCGCCGGCCATGCCGGTGTTGAGGCAGCACTTGCCGTGGCACGGATGGGCGTGCCGACGCTGCTCTTGACGATCAGTCTCAATAATATTGCCCGGATGTCTTGTAATCCGGCAATTGGCGGACCGGGAAAATCTCAGATAGTGCGGGAAATAGACGCCTTGGGCGGCGAAATTGCCAAGGCTACTGACGCTACATATTTACAGCTTAAAATGCTTAATCTCTCTAAAGGTCCGGCGGTCCATTCACTGCGGGCGCAGTCCGATATAGCCGAATATATTAATTACATGTCAAAGGTTTTAGAAAACCAGCCGCTCTTAGATCTTAAGCAAGGGCTGGTCAATGAGCTGATCATGGATGGCAATAAGTTTTTGGGTGTTAAAACGCAAGAAGGGTTTGACTACTATGGGCAGGCGTTGGTTTTAACAACCGGCACTTTTTTGCGCGGTAAAATATATACCGGCATGATAGAGACGCCGGCCGGACGAGCTGGAGAACCGCCGGCGGAAAAATTGACCGGTTCTTTAAATAAGCATGGCATTAGAACCGGAAGACTGAAGACTGGCACACCGGCCCGCATTGATGCCAAAACAGTAGATTTTTCTAAAATGCAAAAAGAACCGGGGATGAAGAAAAAAGAGTATTTTTCTTTTTCCACTAAAGAAGTTAAGCGCAAGCAGGTTCCCTGTTATTTGACATATACTAATGAAGAGACACATCAGATCATTCTCAATAATTTGGATTGCTCGCCGCTTTATGGCGGCATGATCGATGGTGTGGGGCCGCGGTATTGTCCATCTATTGAAGATAAGGTCGTTCGTTTTAGGGATAAAAAACAACACCAGCTTTTTGTTGAGCCAGAAGGTGCCCAAACCAATGAACTTTATTTGCAGGGCATGAATACTTCTTTGCCCTACGATGTTCAGTTAAAGATGATCAGGTCTATTAAAGGACTGGAAAATGCGGAGATCATGCGCCCTGGCTATGCCATTGCCTATGACTTTATTTATCCTGAACAATTGAACAGGTCTTTGGCGTTAAAAGATTATCAAGGTCTTTATTCGGCCGGTCAAATTAACGGTACATCCGGTTATGAAGAGGCAGCTGGTCAAGGGATCGTCGCCGGGATCAACGCTGCTCTTTTTGTTCAGAAAAATGAACCACTTGTCTTAACAAGGGAAGAGAGCTATATCGGAACTTTGATAGACGACTTGATCACCAAAGAGATCCGCGAACCATACCGGATGATGACCTCCCGCTCAGAGTATCGACTCTATTTACGTCAGGATAATGCTGATGAGCGGCTGTTAGAGAAAGGTTATGCCGTTGGCTTGGTAAAAGAGGAGCGGTATCGTCAATTTAAAGAGTGTCAGCAGCGGATAAAAAGAGAACAAAAACATTTAAAGGAACAATTGCTTTCACCAACAAAAAAAGTGGTTGAATTGCTGCACAAGGAAGGGGAAAGCCTCAATAAACCCTGTTCTTTTTTTGATTTTTTAAAAAGACATGCTGTTAAGTACGATTTTTTGGAAAAATTGGGGTATAAGAAAGCAGAAGAGTTGAGCGAGTTGGAAAAAGAAAAACTGGAAATTGAGGTCAAATACCTGGAATACATAAAAAAAGTAAAATTACAGATCGCCCGGGCGGCGGAGCAGGAACAGACCTCATTGCAAGGGCTGGATTATTCTAAGATCAAGGGGTTGCGCAATGAGGCGCGCGAAAAATTAAAAAAAATAGCGCCGGCAACTATTGGTCAGGCTTCGCGAATAGCGGGAGTTAATCCGGCCGATATTGCTATTTTATTGGTCTACTTAAAAGCGACAAAAAAATAAATTAATCACCGGAGGCTGAGCGCGCAAATGGATTTTTCTTTGATCAAAAAAATAACGTTAGAGAAAAAAAGTTTTTACGAAGATCTTTTCACTCTCCAAGAAGAGTATAATGCGCATACTAATATCTCACGGATCAGGACTAAAGAAGAATTTTATACTAAACATATTTATGATTCGTTGGTGTTACTTTCTGTTTTAAATGAATTTCAGGTTAAAACACTGATTGATGTCGGGACCGGGGGGGGCTATCCTGGTTTTCCGCTCGCTATTGCTGATAACTCTCTGAAAATTTTCTTAAATGAGACATCTAATAAGAAAAACAAATACCTAGAACACGTTAAGAACGTTTTGAAATTACAGAACGTTGTTATTTTGCCGGGTAGAGTAGAGGATATTGCCCGTTTACCGGAAAATAGAGAGAAATTTTCCTCAGCAACTGCCAGGGCGCTGGCAGATCTGGTAGTTTTACTGGAATATCTCTCGCCTCTAGTTGTTGTTGGTGGTTATCTTTTTGTTTTAAAGTCTGGCGAGATAGAAAAAGAGCTAGAGTGTGCCTCACCTGCGGCAAAAATACTTGGTTTATCTTTGCTTGATGTTCGCAAATATTCAATTGAAGGGAACAGCCGTAGTATATTGATATATAAAAAAGAGGGGGCTTGTCCTGAATTATATCCACGCAAAGCAGGGATGGCACTAAAAAGGCCGCTAAAATAACTAAAAATCAAAAAGTATTCTGTTTTTTTTGAAAAAAATAAAAAAATTTTACGATAAATGATAATAAATAAAGAAGAATGTTTCACGTGAAACAATAATTGTAATTAAAACATGAGGAGCAGATATGTTATTTAAAGTGCAAGCCTCCAAGTTGACCCGGCTTCTTTATAGTCAAAATGTTTCTTTGTCGCCAGCAGAATTAGTTAGATCAATGCTGCGTCTATCGGCGATAGATAAAAAACGAGCTGTTTCTCTTCTTCTTGCCCCGCAACGAAGAGATGTTCTGACTACGGAGTTATTGAAAGAACTGGTCTTGGCGGTTAAGGAGTGTTTTGTTCAAGATCAGTTAATAGCTCTTTGGGTTTTAATGGCTAAAAGCGACCAGCCTTTAGTCAGTAATTTTCTTGCTAAAATGAACATGAAATTTATTAAATGGCCGTTATTGAATAACAAGATTATTTATGACCGCCAGGGTGAGCGGTATTTGCTGCGGGTTCTGCTGGATAATGCTTTTTTCCCTTCTATTTATATAGATATGCTCGATCAAGATGTCGATCTTTCCCTTGAACGCTGGCCGCTTGATATGGAAATAGATGAACCGCTTAAATATGACAAGAATTTAAAGAAGAATACGGTGGCTAGATTCAGTTTTTCTTTTCTGGAAGAGCATATTGATGAGGTAGGATCTTTAGAGAGATCACACGGCGATGTTTCTTTAAAAAAGATCAGTTTGTTCTTTTCCAATATTGAGCTTTCACGCTCAGAGGTTCTCCCTATCGCCAGAGGTCGTGGCTTGTATAAAGAACTCGCTAAAAGTCTAGTCTTGATAATGCCAAGGGGGGCGACACTTTCTCTTAAAGAGATAGTAGAGGAAGATACAGTTAAAAAACTTAAAGAAGGCGGCTCTTTTTATGAAACCGTCTTTGGTAAAAGCTTTAACAAAAAAACATTCAAGGTAATCTTCCGGGAATTTATTCCGGCGCCGAGGTTTGGCGGCGAAGAGTCTTTTGATATTTTGCTTAAAAAAAGATAATTGTTTCACGTGAAACACATCTAGTTATTGCCCAATATTATTATATATAGTATACTGCAAATCCTTAAAAAAAAGACAAGTTTTAGATAAAAATAAAAGGATGGTCTGGCAATGGGGGCAATTTTCTCAGTAGTTAATCAAAAAGGCGGTGTTGGCAAGACAACAACATCAATTAATCTAGGTGCATATCTGGCACAAATGGGCCAGCGCGTCTTATTGATAGATATCGATCCGCAGGCTAACGCGACCAGTGGTGTTGGTGTTGATGTTGAGAAATTGACCGGTTCGCTTTACGAGCTGTTTACTAAAGAAAAAAATATTTTAGATGTTCTTTATCCAACATCGATAGAAAATTTACATTTAATTCCTGGTTCGCCGAACCTCTCCGGTGTTTCGGTTGAATTCATGAATACCGAAGGTCGCGAACTGATTTTAAAAGATATTTTATCGACAGTTAAAGATTCGTATGATTTTATTTTGATTGACTGTCCTCCTTCGCTGGAGCTTTTGACCGTCAATGCGCTGGTGGCCTCCAATAAGGTTATTATTCCGGTCCAGTGTGAATACTATGCACTGGAAGGGCTATCTCGTCTGATGAATGTTCTGGAGATAATTAAACAAAAAGTTAATCCGGCGCTTGAGATTGAAGGTATTGTTTTGACGATGTATGACAAAAGGACGACGCTCAATAAAGAGGTGGTCAAAGAGACCCAGAAATTCTTTGAGGGTAAAGTTTATGAAGCAATTGTCCCGCGCAATGTCCGGGTTAGTGAGGCGCCAAGCTACGGCCAGCCAATTTCTATTTATGCGGAAAATTCACCTGGCGCCAAGGCGTATCGAGATCTAGCAAAGGAAGTGATGAAGAGTGTCCACAATTAAAAGAGGACTTGGTAAAGGGTTAGAGTCATTGCTCTCTTCGACAATGACCAGCGCAAAACAGGAAGCGGAGGCAGTAGTTTCTTCCGGCATAGGCAATCCCGGTGTCAATAAAAGTGCCTTTGTTTCTGGCAAAAGCGTTGTTTCGGTCAATGTAGAAGATGTTATTCCCAATCCCAATCAGCCGCGGCAAAAATTTAATGAAAAATCCTTACATGAAATGGCGCAATCCATTAAAGACCATGGTGTAGCGCAGCCTATTTTAGTCCGCAAAAAAGGTGATAAATATGAACTGGTCGCTGGTGAACGGCGTCTGCGCGCTTCTAAAATAGCAGGACAGCCGACTATCCCGGCAATTATTAAAGAGATGACCGATGAAGAGTCCATTGAATTGGCGATCATTGAGAATATTCAGCGTGAAGATCTTAATGCCGTTGATGAAGCAGAGTCTTACGCATTGTTAATGAAAAAATTTAACTTCAGCCAGGAAGAGGTTGCCGGCAAAGTTGGCAAAGCTCGTTCCTCTATTGCTAATGCTCTGCGTTTAATTGAACTGCCGACTGATATTAAAGAATCGCTGCGGAACAATGATATTTCTGCTGGACATGCCCGTGCTATTTTGGCGGCGGATGGATCAGAACAGCAAATCTTGCTCTGGAAAAAAGTTTTAAAAGATGGTTTAAGTGTGCGTGAGGCAGAAAAGCTGGCCTCTAAAAAACTAAAAGAGACTAGTGACAGTGAGAACAAAAAAGAGGCTATAGACAATAACGCTTCTAAAAGCTCAGCGTTGATCGAAGTAGAGCGGACGCTATCCTCTCATTTTTCAACCAAAGTCTCCTTGCAGGGCAACGAACAAAAAGGGAAAATAGAAATAAATTATTTTTCGCGCGAGGATCTGGACAGAGTATATGAGATCTTGCTTGGTGAGAATAACAATAATTAAAGTTCAGTGAGCTGAAGGATATTTTTTATTTGAGCAAGAACAACTTTTTTTAAGCCGCTTTTTTCTAAAAAAGTTAGTCCGCTCTTTTTATTTTGTCTGATCTCATTTTCTGTTATTTTATTTGCGCCGCTTAGAATAAAGAGTTCTTTTAATTTTTGGAGATCTTTTATTGTTTTCTCTTTCTTTTTATAAATTGAATATATTTCGTTTTTTTGATTTTGTTTAGTTGCACTTAACAAGTTACTTAAAACAATTGTTATCCGTCCGTTTTGCAGATCATTTAATAGCGGTTTATTTTCTCCTTTTTGCGAAAAAGCGAGCAGATCATCCTCTATTTGAAAGGCCCGGCCCAAATATATTCCGGCTTGGTAGAGCTGTTTTTGTGTTTTTTTGCTGCTATCGGCTAACAGGGCTCCTGCTGTCAGTGGTGTGGAAAATGTATAATAGCCTGTTTTGCCATCATACACCTGATAGAGCGCCGTTTTATTTATTTTTTTCACTTGGTTGATATTCAGCGTCAGTTCTGCCAGCTCGCCGAGGCCAGTGCGCACCGCTGTGTTCAGTACCAGTTGGAGCAATTGATCTTTTTTTTCTGCGGAAAAATTGATAGCTCTAAGTTTTTCAATGCCCAGAGCAAAGAGGATATCACCGGCTAAAAGTGCGGCGTCTGTATTTATTTTTCTTTTGTTTTGTTCATGTTGAGCAAAGAGCAGCTGCATAGCGGGGCCGCCCCTCCGAACTTTGGCCTGATCAATGATGTCGTCATGAATAAGGCTGAAATTGTGCAGCAGTTCAAAGGCAAAAGCGGCGCCATAAAGAGAATTATTTTTTTTGCCGCCGGTGCCTTCGTAGGCGGCTAAAAAGAGCAGCGGCCTGATCTTTTTAGCAGGGCGATTTAAATAATCTGCCAGGGCGCGATAGAGAGCCGGCGCAGAATTTTTCAGTTGAAAATCGCGTTGTAGCTGTTTTAAAAATAGGCCTGTTTCCTGCTGAAGTTTTTGGTAAGCGTATTTCAGGTCCATATTATTTTATTAAAAGAGAGATGGCAAAGAGAAGTGTAAATGAGGCGTGAAGCTGCGCGGTTTTGACGTCGATCAGAGCGATAATTTTCGCTGAAGTATTCTCTTTGCTAAAGCAGAACATATTTTTTAATGCGCCGGGCAGGCTGAAAAGAATAAGCAGCACAGCTAAATTAAAGAGCTTGCCAGAGAGTAGGCTTGAAGACCAAAAGGCGAAAAGATAGGCGCTTAGTATTAAAAAGATATAAAGCGCGATCGCCGGCGTTCTGCCAATAATTATAGGCAGTGTTTTAATTTTGGCTTTTCTGTCAGTTTGAAGATCGCGGATATTATTGGCCAGAAGAATTGCGACCAGGAGAAAAGCAGGTGCAACGAACAATAGCAGCTCTTTTTGCGGCAGCGCTCCGCTGAGGACAAAAAATGCGGCGACAGGGAGGAGTATCCCCATAAATAAAAAAACAGTTAATTCGCCCAGCGCGCGGTATTTTAAATAGAAGGGTTTGCCGGTATAGGCATAGGCGCTAAAGAGGGCCAGCCCTGTAAAAATAATTATCAGGTTGCCGCGGATCAGATAGAGATATATGCTGCAGAGCAAGGCGGTTAGAATTAGTCCGACGATAACGGGCGGGTAGCTTTTCGGCTCGAGATGCCCATCGACCAGTGTTCGATTGATCCCCTTTTTTGACTTAGCGTCGATCCCCTCTAAAAAATCAAAATAGTCGTTGATCATATTGCAGGCAGCATGCAGTGCAAAAGAGCCGAGCAGGAGCGGCCAAAAGAGCTGAGGTAAAAAGGGCTTTTGCGTGAAATTTATTATTCCGTAAACTAAAAAAAGCGTTGTTCCAGATGCGGAAAAAGAGAAGGGTCTTAAGGCTAAAAGCCAGGGGGTAAGGCGATCAAATTTCATTGTTTCTATTATAGCGTCTTTCAGGATATTTCTTAACAAAAATTAAAGATCAATGTTATTTATTGTAAAGCCCTTTTAAAGAGAATATAATTAATAAGAATGTTTAAGTATTTTTAATGAGGGGGTCTTTATGCCGAGAGCGCAAACTACGATCATTTATGCCCACCCCTGGGCGGGGAGTTTTAATTACGCTGTTTTGCAAAGTGTCTCTGCCGGTTTAAAAAAAGCGGGAATCAAAACAAAAATAATAGACCTTTATAAAGAGCAGTTTGATCCGGTTCTCAGCCAGGCCGATCTGGCTGTCTATTCTAAAGGCCAAACGACAGATCGGCAGGTGTTGGCTTATCAGAAAATAATTGAGCAGAGCGATTGCCTGGTCTTTATTTCTCCTATTTGGTGGACCGGTTTTCCGGCAATTTTAAAAGGTTTTATCGATAAGGTTTTCTTGAATGGCTGGGCTTATGAAAAAAAGGGGCTGGCGCTCAAGGGTAAACTTAAAAACATTAAGCAGGTCGTGCTCATTAATACAATGAGTGCGCCTTCTTTGATTTATCGTCTGCTGTTTAGAGCGCCGCTTTGGGGCGGTTTTATTGTCGGCGTGCTCCGGTTCTGCGGCATTAAAAAAGTTAAATGGTTTAAATTAGATAATATTTTTACAATTAGCGAGAAAAAAAGAAAACGTCGTTTAGAAAAAATAGAGCGGTTTTTTAGAGCCCGATAAAGCCGGACCAAATATTAATTATTTATGCTAGAATCACCAACATGTCAGAAGTTATAGCCGATTATCACGGCTTTGATTATCAGAAAGAGTTCTGGGAAAAAGGTGGCCGCAGTTATGAGGACGCTTGCGACCGCTTAGCGCTGCGCCGCTTTTTAAAAAAACAAGGCGAGCGGCTGGTAGATGTCTGCGGCGGTTATGGCCGGCTCATTAATGAATATCTTCCCAAATATGCTGATGTTGTTCTTTTTGATTATGCCCAGAATCTTTTAGATCAGGCGGTAGCCCGTTACGGCGACAAAATAACGGTTGTCCAGGGTTCCGCTTACGAGCTGCCGTTTGAAACCGCGAGCATCGATACCTGTGTCTTTGTCCGGGCTTCTCACCATTTTGCCGAGCTGGAAAAAATAATTGCTCAATTGGCCAGGGTCCTTAAGCCGGGTGGTCAAGCGGTGGTGGAAATAGCCAACAAAAAACATTTTTTACAGATCGTCCGTTTTTTATTAAAGCGCTCGTCTTATAACCCTTTTACATTGGAGCCGATCAGCCGCAATCAAAAAGGCTTTTTTAATTATCATCCGGCTTACGTGGAAGAGCTTTTTAAGAAGCAGGGGTTGGCCGTTGAAGCCAAACTATCGGTCTCTAATTTCCGTAGCGGATTATTAAAAAAACTGCTGGGGCTAAAATTCCTTTGTTTGTTGGAAAAATCCATGCAGAAACCGCTGGCCAAGATAGATTTTGGCCCGTCGATATATTATTTGCTTAAAAAGACAAATTAAATTTAAATACCCCTACCGTTTCGGCGTTCTCTGTGTTAAAATCGGCAAATTTGTGTCAGAACCTAAGGTTTGTGCACTAGTTTCATAGAGGTTTAGTTTAATCATGCCCAAAAGAACAGATCTGAAAAAAATAATGATCATAGGCGCCGGTCCGATCGTCATCGGGCAGGCCTGCGAATTTGATTACTCCGGCTCTCAAGCTTGTAAGGCCTTAAAAAGAGAAGGCTATGAAGTTGTTTTGGTTAATAGTAATCCTGCTACCATTATGACCGATCCGGAATTTGCTGACGCAACATATATAGAGCCGATTACCCGTGAAGTTGTTGAAAAGATCATTGAAAAAGAACGGCCCGATGCCATTCTGCCGACTGTTGGCGGACAAACAGCCTTGAATTGCACTATTGAATTGGCAGAGGCTGGCGTGCTCGACAAATACAATGTGGAATTGATCGGTGCTAATTGGCAGGCCATTAAAAAAGCGGAAGACCGCAAGCTTTTTAAAGATGCCATGAATAAGATCGGCCTGGAGATGGCTAAATCTCAAGAAGTTTATACTATAGAAGAGGGGCTGGCTTTTGTTAAAGAGATCGGTTATCCCGCTATTTTGCGTCCCGCTTTTACACTGGGTGGTACCGGCGGCGGTATTGCCTATAATGAAGAAGAATTTGTTACCATTTTACAAAAGGGACTAAGGGCTTCTTCTATAAAACAGGTCTTGGTTGAAGAGTCTATTTTGGGCTGGAAAGAGCTCGAGCTTGAGGTAATGCGCGACCTGAAAGATAACGTGGTAATTATTTGTTCTATTGAAAATCTGGATCCGATGGGTGTTCACACCGGCGATTCTATTACGATAGCGCCGATCCAAACGCTTTCCGATTACGAGTATCAGAAACTGCGCGACGCCGCTATTAAAGTAATTCGCGAAATTGGCGTTGATACAGGTGGTTCGAATATTCAGTTTGCCATGGACCCCAAGTCGGACCGGATCATTGTCATTGAAATGAACCCGCGTGTTTCGCGTTCGTCGGCATTGGCCTCAAAAGCGACCGGATTTCCGATCGCAAAAATTGCTGCGTTGCTGGCGGTTGGCTATACGCTTGATGAGATCCCCAACGATATTACCAAAGAGACACCAGCTTCTTTTGAGCCGACCATAGATTATGTAGTTACTAAAATACCGCGTTTTGCTTTTGAAAAATTCCCCGATGCCAACGATACCCTGGGCACACAAATGAAATCTGTTGGCGAGGCCATGGCTATTGGCCGGACATTTAAAGAGTCCATGCGTAAGGCGCTCCGTTCAATGGAAATAAAAAAGATCGTGCCGCAGGACGATCTAATAGAAGCCAAATTGAGCCGCCCTAACTGCGAACGGATCTATTATCTGTTGCATGCCCTTTCTAATGGATATGATATAGAAACGATCCATAATTTGACATCAATTGATAAATGGTTCTTGGCTCAATTAAAAGAACTTTCCGAAGAAACGCCCGAAGCATTAGCTAAAGAGAACCTGGAACGTGGCGTAACAAAAGTTGTCTATAAAAAAGTAGATACTTGTGCCGCCGAATTTGAAGCGCAAACACCATATCTTTATTCTACTTATGAGCAAGAGTGTGAAGCCAACCCCACCAATAATAAAAAGATCATGATCCTGGGCGGTGGACCTAACCGCATTGGCCAGGGAATAGAGTTTGATTATTGTTGCTGCCATGCGGCATTTGCCTTAAAAGATGACGGGTTTGAAACTATTATGGTCAACTCTAACCCGGAAACAGTTTCGACCGACTATGATACTTCCGACAAATTATATTTTGAGCCACTGACGCATGATGATGTTATGAATATTGTTAAAGTAGAGAATCCGGATGGGATCATTCTCCATTATGGCGGACAGACGCCGCTGAAGCTTTCAATTGGCCTGGAAAAAGCGGGAGCCAAAATAATTGGTACGTCGCCAGACTCTATTGATCTAGCGGAAGACCGCAAACGGTTTGGAGCTTTAATTGAAAAACTTGGTATTAAACAGCCAGCTAACGGCACAGCTACTTCAGAAGAAGAAGCCGTGGCCATTGCTAACAGGATTGGCTATCCCTGCATGGTTAGGCCTTCATATGTTCTGGGCGGCCGGGCGATGGAAATTGTTTTTGATGAGCTAGGGTTGCGCCATTATATGAAAACGGCGGTAGATGCCTCGCCGGAACACCCGGTGCTGGTAGATAAGTTTCTGGAAGCGGCCATTGAAATAGATGCTGACGCGGTTTGTGACGGCAAAGAGGTAGTTATTGCCGGTATTATGGAACACGTTGAACAGGCGGGGATTCACTCAGGTGATTCAGCTTGTGTTCTGCCGACGTTCTCTATTTCTGATAAGACAAAAAAGGAGCTGGAAGAGCACATTGTCAATTTAGCACTCTCGCTTAAAGTTGTCGGTTTAATGAATGTTCAGTTCGCCATTAAAGATGAAGAGATCTATGTTTTAGAAGTTAATCCGCGTGCGTCAAGGACTGTGCCGTTTGTCAGCAAAGCGACAGGTTTGCCCTGGGCAAAAATTGCCGCCAGAGTAATGGCCGGCAAAACATTAAAAGAACTGCAGGCCAAACGGGTCATTCCGCCCTACTGGTCCGTTAAAGAGGTCGTGCTCCCGTGGGCTAAATTTGAGGGACAGGATACGGTTCTTGGCCCGGAAATGCGTTCGACCGGCGAGGTCATGGGTATTGATGCCAATTTTGGTCTGGCTTTTGCCAAGGCGGCGATGGCTGCCGGCGAAAAACTGCCGGAGAGCCCTGCCAAAGGAGCTATTTTCCTTTCGGTCAATGACCGCGATAAAACAGATAAGCTACTGTGGGCGGCGAATAAATACCATGAGCTCGGTTATGAGCTGATCTGCACTATTGGTACGGCGAACTTTTTAAATGAAAATAATATTCCGGTCAAAAGCGTTTACAAAGTTAGGGAGGGGCGTCCGAATATTGTGGATGCCATTGCCAACGGTGAGATAGCGCTGGTAGTTAATACCCCTTCAGGTAAAGGGGCGAGGGTTGATGACTTTTATATCCGTCAGGCGGCGCTGAAATACAAAACACTTTGCGCAACGACGGTGGCCGCGGCTATTATGATCGCTAAAGGGATGGACGCGCTGGCTAAAAACAAACTCGATGTCAGAACGATCCAGGATTTTCACAAAGAGAACGCTTAATTACTCTCACCAAAGACACTCTGTAAGACGTTTTTAAAGAATAGTATATAAAAAAACAAAAGGCGACGAGCTCTGTGTTAGCATTGACAGCAATGAGCGAAATGCTATTTATGTTATTTGAAAAAATTTAATGGGAAATATATGTGTTTTTTATTACAACTAATAATTAGGTATGTGTTGTAACTCTTTATATACAATGGTTTTTTTATTTTGAATATTAATTAAATCACTTTCAATATCACGCCTAGGATCAATCCCATTTTTAATACAATATTTTTTACGATATTTTTCTACTATCATTAACATTTTCGTATATTCCTCTTGGCTACTAATAATTCCCCGAAAAATCTCATGCCTTTTGTCATGTTCATAATGTACAACAATACTTCCTTCTTTATTACATAACAAAACAATGTGACTATTCTTTTCAAAAAAAGGGCCAGAATAAGCATCATAACTTTTATTTTGATAATTATATCCATTATCATAACCAAAATAACCTAATTTCTGAAATTCAAAGAGATCAATCTGTTTTTTTTCACTTGATTCGTTAAATATAAATTGTTCCGCAAGAGGTATATTTTTAGCTAACATCTTTTTATAAAATGATATTAAAATTCTAATCCAAATTCACCTTTGGCCCATTCTCTTAACGTAAAATTTTCTTTTGGGTGTTTATAATCTAGATCTGCGCCTTTTGAAACAAGATATTTTGCTATTTCAATATTTTTTGTATCAAGTGCCCACCACAATGGAGTAGCTCCTGATTTACTTACAATATTAACATCTGCTCCATTATTAACTAAATATTTTACTATTTCAAAATTTGATCTAACTATTGCTTCCTGTAAAGCAGTTGCGCCAAACTTATTAACCAAATTAACATCAATTTTTTTCTTTTCAATAATATATCTAACAATTTCTAAATCATTGGCAGTAGCAGCATAGCCAAGTAAGTGCCGCCCATGTTCATCAAGTTTGATAATTTCAGAAGAAGGCAAATTTTCTAAAGAAATAATAACCTTATTTGTGTTATTATTTTTTATTAAATCTCTTACAAAATTTATTTTATTTTCCATGCTATTTACATTTTTGTCATTCATGATTTTTGTTAATATTAACATGTCATTTACCTCTTCTCAAAGTTTTTTAGAGGCTCAACCTCAACTTCATATCCTAATCCCTTCCAAAATTCAATGGCTTTATTGTATTCATATTGAGTTAGATGTTCTTTATCCCTGTTTTTCCAACTTTTACCATATGCTCCAGATCCAGCATTTATCCTAACTTTATTTTCGCTAATAAACCATACTTCGCCGCCGGAATAAGCCTTTCCTCCGCCAGTAAGATTAGTATGGCTTACATAACCTCTTTCAGAAGCTGTAAATTCATTCAACTCCCTGACTATTTTTAATCCTTTTTTGTCTATTACCCACAAATATTTTGTGCCAGCAGGGTCTGTTTCATATTTCCCTATATGGTCTTGAGGTATTTTAAATTTATTGCCTCTAGATATTTGCATGCCTTCTTTTGCTCCAATTTGAATATTTTCGCCAATTCCAATATCCCGCATACATTCACGATATTTAATTTTTGAATCTGAGGCCAAATCTCTCATATATTTATCGAAACTAAATTTTGTTGCTTTCATTTTTGTTGCCATGACCTGAACAATTTCCCTGGCGGCAACTTTGCCCGATATGACTTTTTTAAATTTTCCGGTAGTTGAAACAATGTTTGATTTATAAGTTAAGAATTTTTCTTTAAAAGAAACCTGTTTTTTACCTTTAATAAAAACTAACGTTAACGCCATGCTGTAAATGCCTGTAATCAATGCCTGCGTAGCTTTTTTATAATTTCCTTGTTTAACATATCTGTTAGTTTCTTCCGCTACTGTTCTTGCCATTCCTTCTAATAATAATAAATTACCACCAGCAAACATTTTCATGCTGGTAGGTGTAACTTTTCTTCTAATACTCAAAGCTAGAATTATCTGTGCAATATCGAGATGTATTTTTGGGTCTTTGGGATCAAAAGATTTTGTTTTAAATCTGTTATAAAGGCTATTTATAGAATCTCCAGCATAGTAAAAGATTGGACCTAAACCACTAATAGCAATTTTTTTACTGATAGGTTCTTTTGGTGCAAACATTGAAAAAACTGCTGCGCCAATAGATATGCCTGCCCAGTAATTCATAACTTTTGGGATAATGCCATCCGATGGATAGTCTTTTTTTATGGTAGTTTTGCCGTTATCAAGATTAACAATTGCTTTGCTGTTAGGCATATCAAGACTGTTTAAATAATTATTAACTGCTTCTTGCGGTGTTTTTCCTTTGTATTCAGGAACTCCTCGATAATTTGGATCAAGCAAAATATATTCATTGTTTGATTTCTTTATAAGAACAAGCGAAAGAACAGTATTTTCAGATGTGTTTTTATTTAATACAGCCACATCAATTATTTGGGAATCATAATTTCCGTAGGCCGTCAGTTTTTCCTGTAAGTCGGCATTGTTGCTTAAATATTCAAGGTTTAAAGCCCTGGTCTGCATTAATAACTGACTGTTACTGAATAAGGAATTGCAGTTAGTATCAAAATTCTTTATTTCACTGATCGCCTGATTATAAATATTTTGAGCAACCACTTTTATTCTCGACACCTGAGAAAAAGAGGTCGGCCCGTAACTGTGGTCAAACGAGTCTAAACCTTGAAGCAAGTCTGAATATAAAAGAGTGTTTGTATCGGCTTTAACATATTTTTCTAACTCTTTAATTCCGTTGTCTTTTAAAATAGTATTAAGCTCAACAGTAGCTTCTTTGTAAAGTTGATCATGCCACGTGTTATAAGCCGATTCTTCGGGAACATTTTGTTTGATTGCATAGAGAACGAGTCTTTCCGGCACACTGAACGAATTATTATTTTTTAGCTCATAATTTACCTCTTCCTGAATATAATTAACTATCTTAGGCATTGGTCATGTCAAATTTTGTTCGCAATTTCGGCATCGTAAACTCCTAGTTTCT
>CAYUXF010000016.1:26936-29242 GCA_964448755.1 uncultured bacterium | reverse complement strand
TCTTTATTTAATTGTTCTCTCTTGGCAACAACTTCTTTTAGCTCCTGCAAATAAGACTTTAAAGTCTCTTTATATTGTTGATAGTCTGCTTTTATATCTGGGCTATTATTAATTAATTCCGCATCAAGATACATGTATAAAATATCGGGCGGCAATAGTAACCCCGCTTTTTTATACCAATCAATTATTTCTGTTATTTTTTTTACAGAGGGATGTTCAGGATTATTCTCTTTTATTTTACTAAATATTCTTAGCTGCTGCTCAGCGGCTCTCTTAACTTTATTTTCCAGACTGGACGGATCCATTAAAAAATCACCATATAAATAATTAGCGGCTATTCTCATTTCAGCATCGGTAAAATCATCATCATTTAAAGCCAAAACCGTCCGTTTAGCCAATGAATTAATGTGCTTTTTTAGCCAAAGATTGCTATGGACCATTCTTTCTTTAAAGGCATCTTCCTGGAAAGATTTTTCAATTAATTTAATTAATTTTTCTGGTGCATCGGCCGAGGTTAATTTTTCCTTAATTTTTGCAAAAGTAAGTGTCGGTTTAAAAACCAACTTTTCTGCATAAATATCTTCAAATATTTCAGAAAGCTGCTCACGATAAGCCAAATATTCAGGAAAAATATCTTTAGCGTCAACAACACCTTCTTTATTCCGCTCTGCAGCAACAGGGTTTTCCTGAGACAACAAGATAGAATAAAGAAGTTGTATATTTTTCAAATCATAAACATCTACTTGTCCCGTTACTTTATCAATAACAATATCTTTAAGCCCTTGAAAATATTTATTCATCAATGGTCTTAGTAATTCATATTTTTGTTGAGGATTATACCCCTCATAAGTAGCAAGCATTTTTAATTCTTTTTCCGAAACTTCAAAACCACGATTAAAACCCACAAAAACCTTAACCAGAGCTAGTTCTCTTGCTGTCTGGTCATTTGGTTCTTTTTTTATATTTACTTGTTCTTTGGGCGCTTTTATTATCTCATATAGATCTTTAATATTTTTCAAACTATCTAGCTCTATAGTATTTTGTTCTTTCCCCTCTGGGTTTTCTAAAAATAATAACATTGGGAAAAAAAGTATTTGATATATGTCTTTGGCATATTCTTTAACCCCTGCACTTATTAAATAGTTTTTTGCTTGCTGTATTTGATCTTGATCTTTAGAAAAATTAAAAATATAAAATTTTTCAACAATAGGCAAATATACTTCTTTCAGTAAATCTTCCGATCTATTCACATTATTCTTTTTCATTATCTCGCCAAGAAACCAAATATCCTCTTTGCTAGCCTGTTTTTGTTCATGTTTAAGAACTAATAGTGATATTAACAACAATTGAAAACACTCATTAACGCCATCCCAAATATCGCGACCAGCCTGAATGTTTTCAGTTATTATTGATTTTAGCTGAGCCGGAAAATATTGATCCGGTAAATCTTTAACAACTTTTTTTAATTTGTCTTTTTCTTGGTTGTCGTCAATATAACCATTATTATTATTTTTAGTAATAATGGCTCTATAAAAAGAACTATACCCAGGCAATATAGCAGTCATATAAAACTCCTCTCACTATATATATACCCAATATAATGAATATTTATACATTAATAAAAAGATTGAAAAAAGTTCTGGCTCACATACTCCCCATACACTTGTATTATCGTCATAAACAGAACAAAACTTGCATTAGTTATTAAATTAAAATTGTTTCGCTTTACCTTTATTTTCTGTTCCAGCTGTATTTCCGCTATTTTCTGTTTTTTTCTTGTCTCCAGCAGGTGGCGTTTTACCTGTTGTTTTATTATTATCGGCAGCTTGTTTCTTGCTCTTCTTTCCCGTCTTCCCCGCCGTCTTAGTCTCTTCCGTCTTCTTCTCTTCCGCCTGTTTCTGTTCCAACAACTCTTTAAAATATTTTTCTAAAAGTTTATTGTGGTCAACCTTATAAAACCCGGCGACGGTCTTTGTGGTCGCTTTCTTTTTGCCGCTAGCTGGCTGATCTTCTACGGTATACTGCACCTTGGCGATAGCTTTCTCCGCTAGTTTAATATAAAGGGCTTGTTTCATTTCCGCAGTCCAGTTAGTGCTCAAAGAAAGCTCCGAGCTGGTATAAATTTTAGCGTAACTTTTCGCTATCTCTTCCCGACAGTCTTTTACGTCTTGATTGTTACTATTAAACGCTGCGTCAAAGACCTGATCCACTTCATGTTCTCTGGTAATATTAAATTTAGTATATTTTTGAAAATATTTTCCACTCTCAAACCCCGGCATTTTTTCGCGAACATTCTCATTAAAATC
>CAYUXF010000016.1:2291-26836 GCA_964448755.1 uncultured bacterium | reverse complement strand
TTGTCATCTCCTGCAATTTCCTTTAATGTCGATTTAATTTCAGTATCAGTTTTTCTTTTTAACTGATCGTCCAGTTTTTTAAGAAGACTTTTATCTGGCATTTTTGTTAAATTTTGATCCAGAGTATATGCTGTTTGTGTATCTCCATGTTTTCTTGTATTTTTAGATTTACTCTTATCTATATGGATCTGATTATTTTTACCCCAATAATCTATACCATACCCATTATTAACACTAACCATAAACGCACCTCCATATTTCAACCTTCGCTCTATCGCGAAGCTAGCGGCTGCCTCGCTCCCCTCTCCCATCCTCTCTCCGTTATCAATTCTTTTGGGAGAGGGGCCGGGGGTGAGGGCCACCCGTTAGTTTATATCATCCGCCGCATTCAGTTTTAGCAAACCCTGAATGTCGTCATCGCTAACTTTCATCTTCTCTTTTTTCAAGTCGCCCACTATCTGCCGGCGCAGTTCATCTTTAACGCGCGGCATCTCTTTTGCTGCCGGCGTATCTAAGGACGCCAATTCGGCCTCCAGTTTTTTTAACTGCTCGCTATTCAAGAGCGCTTGCAGATCGGCATTAAAACCAGGTTTGCCAATTTTTGTCATCTTCCATGTCCTTTCTTATATATACCCACTTTTTACTATCTTTATACATTTTATCCCCCTCTCTTTTGAAGAGAGGGGGCAAGGGGGTGAGTTACTTAATCGGCTCACTTTCTTTCTTGCTCAAGTTCTTATATCTTGTTTTTTTAACATCCGCTTTATTAGCGTTATCTCTAATGATACATTCATAATATTTGCCGTTAACTTTTACAACAGCCTCCAGATATTTACTCCCTTTTACCGACCAGCCACCGCCATTTTTGATCCACAGATATTTAACGTCTACCGCGCCAAGTCCGGTTTCCGGAAAACCAACTACCTGCCCTTTTTTATTTTTAGCCACGCGTCTAATAACAAAGTTATCGTCTTTAGTCAGCTTGCTGTGATCATCGCGATAGTCCCACCAGCGAATATATTTTTGATTATCCGAGAGCTCTTTTTCGTCGCCAGTATACGCAGTCAAAACCCCATCAACTTTTTTGGCTGTCGTCGGCGGATCGTCTTTTTCTGTTTCAGAAACGCCTTCTTTTTGGTCTAAACCATAAGCGCGGCAAAACTTGAGGTAACTGACATTTCTGGTATTCTCAATAATTTCCAGTTCGTCATCGAGCGCATATTCTTTATGCAGCGAAAGATAAACATATGCCAGATCTATTTCCGCGGCACTCCAATTATTGACATCGCCGTCAAAAGATTTGAACCGTTTTAAAATTTTATTGAGGCCGGCCGGATTATCTTTGCGGTCTTGAATTTTTAAAACAGCATCTTTAGCCTCTTGATGGTTATATTTATAAAAATAAGTATATTCCTGATATTTTTTTCCGATATACTTTTCATCGTCTTTGCCATCGTAAATGCCCAGCGCCCGCAGATACTCGGTATCGTTACAGCGGTCATTAAATTTTTTAACGTTCTTGTAAATAACATCTTTAAAGTCTTTTAAAGCAATTTCTGTGTCATCAGACTCGCCGTTAAAAAGGATAGCCACCGCCTCTTTGCGCCAGCCCGCTTTATTTATTAAGAATTTTTTTAACTCGCCAATAGTTGTAGTGCGAGATTTTGCTTGTTCTTCTTTATCTTCAGTTGTTGTATTTGTTTTAAATTTAAATAACTCATTGATCTCAGCGGTAGTTACTTTTTTATTGCCGGTACTGATGGTCTCGGCCAGCCACTCTTCCACGGCGTTATCGTAGTCCGGCACAGGCGATATTTTCTCTTTTTTAAAAAGGAAATTGGCGGGCGTCAAAAGAAGATCTTCACGTAGCTGCGCATATTTTGCCTTATTCTCTTTTTCCATTTTGGCTAGATCGGCTCTAATTTTATTGATCAGCGCCGGGTCTTTTTTTATTTTTTCTGCGTCAGCAAGAACTGCCTCTTTGAATTTTTCAATATCTTTAAGTGAATATTTCTCCTCTTCCGCACTCTTTTTGTCATCTGTTTTATCATCTGCTTTTACGCTGACTTCTTCTTTTTTATCACCCTCTATTTTTAAAAAACGGCGCGCCTCTTCTTCTGTAACAAAAAAATCTTTTTTTATGACATCCATTTTAGGGAGATCTTTAATGATCTGTTTGTCGGCAATTATTACTTTGGCCCTGTCGCTTTTTTTCTTATTGGCGGGGTCTTCGGCCACTTTTTTGCGGTAAACTTCCGCCGCCTGACGGTAAGCGGCATCTTCCATTCCGTATTTTTTAGTCATTGTTACTGTCATAAACCCTCCGTTTTTAGCGTGTCTGCAATAAAAAAGGAGATATTTTGCCAGGCAAACATATCTCCCCCTTAATTATTATACCTTTATATCGTGAAAATCACGGCGAAACTTGCATAAAAAAATAATATTTTTGAGAGATTTACAGCCTCTGTTTTTTTAGTGCTGCCCAGGTGTCACGGTAATCGCTATTGGCGTTCCAGACAAAAAAACCGTCAGCTTTAGCATCTTTTACCGCCTTAATTTGCTCAGCAACATACTCCGGAACGGTAAGACCAGAATAACTGACATTGAGCGCAAAACTCTGGATATAGGGGATCACTTTGACCGGCCGATAACTGATCTGTTTTTTAGCCAGCGTGATCCCTTCGTGCATTGTAAAATAGGGTTTACTCATCCGCATTTTATCCAGAAAAAAATGTGAAGGGTATAACATTGGACAGACCGCGTCAATAATATCGGCAAAATAATTGAGGTCCTGGCCAATGACATCGTGCGGATGATAGGCGACCGAACCAAAGACATCAATTTGCACTGGAATATTTAAATGGACAACCGCCTCTTTTAAAAAATCACCAATAATAACTCTTTTATTCTTATCGGGCCGGCCGGCATCAACAAACCGGATATAATCAAATTGAATTTCGTTAAAACCCAGTTTTTCCGCCTGTTTGGCATACCCTTGTTTTTTTAGCCAGTTTTTTTCATCTCTAATATTAGTTGTCGTAGCGCCATCCTGAAAAACCACTATCCGTGCCACCAAATAAAATTTCTCTTCTTTGGCTAAATTAAAATTCTGCAGATAATTGCCGCTCTGCTGCCCCTCATAGTCGCAAACCAGGGTATTGATCCGGTGTTTTTTGGCATTGGCAATTATTTCACTGAAAACTTTTGGCGTCCGCATGACATAGCTATTCAAATAAATGCCGTAAATTTTCTCCGGCGCCGCACGCTCAGCAGCGCTCGCCACACCGGCCAAAAGAACAAAAAAAATCACAATATATCTGAGCGATAACTTTTTAAGACAACGCATTATGTATCCTAAATTTTATTCTGAATAATTAGCTGATAATGGCGATGATCAAAGAGACCAGCACAAAACCACCGCCTAAAAAAGCGGTCAATTTATCGAGCCCTTTTTCCAGATCTTTTTGGCCGCCAAACATATGGGCGTTACCGCCAATGGCCGCAATGCCTTCCGCTTTAGCAGCATGCATCAGCACCGCCAGCACCAGCAGAATAGCTAAGATTGTCTGTATAATGATCAAAAACTTCATGGTTTTCCTCCCGTTTATCCTATTTATTCAACTATTAAAGAACGGCCGCTCCAATTAGCCGGCTTCTCAATTTTAAGTAACGTCAACAGCGTCGGCGCAATATCGGCCAGAATGCCGCCATCTTTTAATTTTACATTTTTATGTTCGTCAGAGACAAGAATCAGCGGCACTTTATTCAAAGAATGTGCCGTCCAAACACTGCCGTCCTCGTCGAGCATCTGGTCGGAGTTACCGTGATCCGCCGTAATAATTAACTGCCCGCCATGAGCCGTTATTTTCTCAACTATCTGTCCCACACATTTATCTACAGCCTCGGCCGCCTTGACCGCCGCATCAAAAACACCGGTGTGGCCAACCATATCGGCATTGGCGTAGTTCATAATTATGACATCATATTTATTAGCCGCGATCGTCTCTAGAACTTTTTCTGTAACCTCATATGCCGACATCTCCGGCTTTAGATCGTAAGTAGCCACTTTAGGCGAAGGGACCAACAGGCGATCTTCATTGGCAAAAGGCTCTTCGCGCCCGCCATTAAAAAAGAATGTAACATGCGCATATTTTTCTGTTTCGGCTGTATGCAGCTGTTTTAATCCAGCCCGGCTCAACACCTCCGCCAGCGGCAGGTCAACATTGTCTTTTGGGTAAGCTACCGGTGCAGCAAATGTTTCATCATAAGGTGTCATGCAAACAAAATGAACTTTTGGCGCCTTATTTTTAACGAAGCCGGAAAACTTTTCATCAATGAAGCATCTGGTTATTTCTCTGGCGCGATCCGGTCTAAAATTAAAAAAGATCAGCGCATCTTTATCCTGCACAGGTTCTGCGCCGGCAATCACCAAAGGGGTAACAAATTCATCATCTTCACCGCGGGCATAAGCATCGGCCATCGCTGCCTGCGGATCGGCAAACTCTTTTCCTTTTAATTCAGTCAACAGTTCATAACCCTGGCTGACACGCTCCCAGCGGTTATCTCTGTCCATGGCATAATAACGCCCAACTATTGTAGCTATTTTACCAACACCTATTTCGGCAGCCTTTGCCTCAAATTCTTTAAAATACTTTTCGGCACAGCGTGGCGGCACATCGCGACCATCAAGAAAAGCGTGTACATAGACTTTGGTTAACCCGCTATTTTTGGCCATTTTTAAAAGGCCATAGAGATGATCAAGATGCGAGTGCACGCCGCCATCGGAAAAAAGACCCATTAAATGGAGCGCCGAATTATTTTCAACACAGCTCTCTACCGCAGCTAAAAGAACTTCGTTAGTGAAAAAATCGCCGTCCTTAATGGCTTTGGTTATTTTGGTCAGGTCTTGATAAACTATCCGCCCGGCACCGATATTAAGGTGGCCGACTTCCGAGTTACCCATTTGTCCCGGCGTTAAACCGACATCTTCGCCGCAAGCGCCGATAGCGGTATGCGGATACTCGGCAAACAAACGATCCATATTAGGCGTTTTAGCCGACAAAATAGCGTTCTGTTTTTTATTTTCATTAAGACCCCAGCCGTCCAAAACGACCAGCGCAACAACTTTTTTATTCATAGGGTGCTGATTTTACAGCAAAATCAGAAAATGTGCAGGTATTTTTTTAGTCGGTTTAAGACTCTCAACCATAACTCACCCCCAAGCCCCCTCTCTTGAAAGAGAGGGGGTGATGTTATAATAAATTTATGGACATAAAATCCGTTGTTCGACAATTAAGAAACAATCAAACTCCTGCTGAAAATTTACTCTGGGAGAAAATACGCGGAAGAAAATTTTTAAATCTTAAATTTGTCAGACAATATCCTATTATTTTTGATCATGACAACAAAAAACACTTTTATGTCGCTGATTTCTATTGTCATGACCTCAAATTAGTATTAGAACTTGATGGGAAAATTCACGATTACATGATCGATAGAGATCAGTTTAGAGATCACATCATTAATTACTTAGGATTTACTGTTTTAAGATTTAAAAACAAAGAATTATTTAATAACATTAATGGCGTTCTAGAAGAAATCAGCTCTATCATATAAAAGGTTTTCCCTCTCTTTTCAAGAGAGGGAAATGCCCGCCAGGGCAAAGGGTGAGTTAAACTTAACAACCGCTACTATTTTTACTAACTTATTTATTATCAGAAAATGTGCAGGTATTTTTTTAGTCGGTTTAAGACTCTCATGTTATAATTTTTTTATCATGGAACTTTTAGCGCCGGCCGGCAATTTAGAAAAACTCAAAACCGCGGTTCGCTTTGGCGCCGATGCCGTCTATTGCGGTGCAGGCAATTATTCACTGCGGACTTTTGACACCTCTTTTTCGCTAGAAGACCTTAAAGAAGGTGTCCGCTTTGCGCACGAACACGGCTGCAAAGTCTATTTAGCTATGAATATCTTTGCCTTTGACAATGATCTGGACAAAATGATCACCTATTTTCAAGAAGCGGAAAAGAGCGGCATTGACGCTGTCATTGTTTCTGACCCCGGCGTGGTTTATCGTTTGAATATGCTCGGTACTAATACCAAGATACACTTGAGCACCCAGGCCAATACCATGAACAGCGACAGTGTCCGTTTCTGGAAAAACCAGGGTGTCAAAAGAATTGTCTTAGCGCGCGAACTGAGCTTAGCGCAGATAGCTGCTATAAAAAAACAGGTGCCGGATATGGAGTTAGAAATTTTTGTCCACGGCGCCATGTGTATAGCCTATTCCGGGCGCTGCCTCCTCTCCAAATATATGACCGGCCGCTCCGCCAACCGCGGCGACTGTGCGCAGCCCTGCCGCTGGGAATATCAGTTAAAAGAAAGCCTGCGCACAGAAGAACAAACTATTTGTGAAGATGAAAAAGGAACTTATATTTTAAATTCACGCGATCTCTGTTTAATAGAACATCTGCCGACAATAGCTTCATCTGGCATTAGCAGCTTAAAAATAGAAGGACGGATGAAATCGGCCTATTATGTAGCGGCAGTTACCAGAATTTACCGTCAGGCTTTAGACAGCTTTTTAGCTGATGCCCAAAACTACGTTTTTCGTCCGGAATGGCTCAGTGAACTGACCAAAGTTTCTCACCGCCCTTACACAACCGGCTTTTATCTGCCCGGTCCGGGCAATGAAACCGAATATCCGGCAGAGTCCGCCTATATTCGCGGCTATGATTTTGTCGGCACCATAGAGAACCACGACCCGGCCAAAAAAACACTCAAAGTATTAGGACGCAACCGCTTTGTCCTTGGCGATACACTAGAGATAATTGATCCGCATCAGACAACAGTCCGGCAATTTAAAGTAACAAAAATACTGCACGAGAGCGGTGAGTATTTAGAAGCGGCCCACAACGGCTATTTGGTGACGATACCACTTGAAGAAAATATCGAACAGATCAGCAAACACTCTATTCTCAGAAAGGAACGGTCTTGAAAGAACTATATCAAAAATTCCGCCGTTTAATTAATTTTTTCTGCGGACTGCTGCTCCTTTTTACACTCTACCTGCTCTTTATGAGTACAGAAGATTTCCTGCAAACCAATACTCTTACGGATAAAAAAGTAGAGGCCCAGGGATTAACGCTTTTTGGCTATCAGACAAATGGCAATCTGCTCTGGCAGGTCAAAGCAAACTACACCTCATCACCATATTCTATAGACCATTCACTAATTGAAAATGTTTTTGACGGCAAATTATTTAAAAACGAAGCGATAATTATTGACAATTTGCAGGCCAAAAAGATCCGGGTCAATGCCGAACAAGAGAGACTTTATGCCCAGGGCGGCATTCTAGCGCATTTAATTAAAGAGGTTACCGAGACTAAAAATTATTACACTGTACAAAGCGAAGAATTACAGTATTTTTCTGACGAAAAAAAAACCTATTTGAATAATAAAATAACTATTGGCAACGAAACGCTGACCATCTCTGCCGATCGGGCTGTTGTAAACCACACTGACAACACGCTAAATTTTAATAACGGTTTTTTTCTGGCAGAAAATAGAACTCAGATAACAGGCACCAATTTAAGCATTGCCATGGATCAAGATATTTTAACAATTAGCCAGAATATTGTTTTGCAGATCAAAGGACAGGACGACCAGGATAAACTGCAGCAACAAGCAACAAAAATAACCTGTGCGAAGTTAGAATTATTTGCACCACGAGAAAATGAACTGACCGCAACACTTAACGGACAAATTGTTATCTGGCAGAAAGACAAACAGGGTTCGGCAGAAGAAGTAGTTTACCGTGAAAAATCTGAGGAATTAATTCTCTCGCAAAAAGCCATGCTGGTCTTTGACCGCTCTGACTGGCTCTTAGATGAAAAAACATTAGCCAACCTTCAGAACAAAGAAGGAAGAAAACTCTTAGCGGAAAAAATGGTCATGCAGGCTGAAGAGATCAATATTAATACCAAGACCAAAGACCTTAACTCCCGGACTAATGTTCGCGTAACATTAAAAAACAAAGAAGCTGTCTCCGACAAAGCCAACTATCAAGAAAAGACAGCCAAGATCTATATGTCCGGCAATGTCAGGCTGAAACGAGACGACGGCTCCTGGCTCAATGCCCAAGAAGTAATTATCGATGTTAACACGGAAACTTTTACCGCTGACGGCCAGGCGGAATCGGTAATCTATTTAAAGCGCTAACAACTCCTCGATCTCACTGTTTTCGCGCAGCAACTTCGCACGTTCTTCTTGAATTAAGGCTTTCTCTTTAGCCAGGCTCTCTTCGCCGGGAACTTCGTTCAAATCATACTTTTTCAATAACAGGTCATATTTTCTGAGTTTATTCTGATTAATCAGGAGCCGTTTTTGCAAATATTCTTTTCTGGCGCGCAGATTACCCTCTTTAGAAAGCTCTTTTTTATCCGGCGACATTTTTTGTTTTCTTACAAAAGCATTTCTATCTAACAGCCAGGAATAATTAAGCATTATAATATCGTTATGGAGCAACACCCCGGCATCTCCCAGTTGATAGCGCCAAAGATAGGCAATTTCCAGGGCGCCATTATTATTAAAACGGCCGCGCCAGCCGGCGAGAGATTCGCCAAGAACCCCGGCGCCAATATTAAAACCGCAAAACCAGGAAGCCCGCGCCGCCGGCTGAAAAACCAGTTTAGACGTTAAAAAACCGGCAGACGCAGAGTTGAGAACTGCTTTACTGCGCACAACCGACCAGGCATCATATTTTAAACCTAATTGCAGCCGGGAGGTTTCCATAGGAGTCCAGGCCAAAGAATAGTTATTGCCGGCAAAAGGAAACTCCGCCGGCCGTTCAAACGTTAAACGTCCCAAACCAAATGAAAATTGTGCCGAAAATAAAAATTCCGCAATAAAAAAGAGCAGTAAAATCGCCCTTAAGAAACTTTTACCCATAATAACTTGGTATTGTTCTTGGAACGGTTCTTAAAACTATGCTTTACACGGGCATTAAAATAAATATTATCGCCCTCATGCAAATGGTAAACTTTGCCATTAAGCGTTATCTCCAATTCGCCCGACAACAACAGTAAAAATTCCTCGCCTGTTTCTGCGGAAAGCTCTTCTATAGTTGTCGCACCCGGCGCCAAATTAAGGAAAGTCGGCTCCATATTATTTTCAATATTTTCCGGGACCAGTTTTTTAAGTACAATGTTATGGAGTTTTTTTTCGTCAAATTTATTTTTACTTAAGATCACCGGCGCCGAGACAGCTGAAGACTCTTCTTCGCCAATTAAAAAAGAACAATTGACACCTAAAACTTCCGCTATTTTTTTAAGGGAATCGACAGAGGGCTGTGCTTTAGACTGTTCTACCTGAGAAATAAAGCTTGGCGAAACACCAACTTCTTTAGCCAGTTTTCGCAGCGATATTTTTCTGCTCTCTCTAATTGTTCTGATCTGTTGCCCTAAATTCATGCGCAAATCCTTTGTTATTTACTTATTGTCAGTAAGTTATTTTAACTGCGAAAAAACTTTAGTGTCAAGTAATACTTACCACCTAAAACATATAGCCAATATTAAAGGAGAGATAGCCATCGCCAAACTCTTTATACTGCGGCCAGCCATAATCTAGTCTCAGCGGACCAAGCGGGGTCATTAAACGCAGACCAAAACCCTGCGAAGCGCCCCAGCCATGATGATTAACAAAATCATCGTCAATCTCATAAACCGGATTGATCGCCTGGCCAATATCATAAAACAATAAGCCGGTAAAAACCTGTGTAAAAATATAGCGGTATTCAAAATTAAAAACCGCTCGCTGAGTGCCTTTGGCAAAAATACCATATTTATAGCCGCGAACCGTCGTCTCACTGCCAACATAATATTGCTCTGTAGGAAAAATATCGCCAATGGCATAGTTATACATAAACCGGCCGGCTAAAACCTGCTTAGGCGCCAGAGGTTTAAACCGATTGACTTGCACAGTATAGCGCGAGGCGTCAACTGTCCCGCCCAGAAAAGAGGTAGAATGCCACATGGAAAAACTATCATCGCGCCCTTTGGTTGGGTTAAAAGCATTATCGCGGCTGTCATAACCTATAGAATAACCCAGCGCTCTGTCTAAAAAATCATTTGAGGAATTATCAATATTAACAACATCTTCATATTTAAAACTATAGGTTTCTCTAATATAGAGCGTCCGCTGAAAGCCGATGGAAGAAGACCAGCCATTCTTTAGTTCCCGCTCGCCATTAATAAAGTTAGTCCCGTAAGTAGACCAAATACGGCCGGTAAAAGAAGTTTTGCGGTTCCACATCCAGGGGTTATGGTAACGCAACTGATAAGATGTCAACTTTTCACCAAATGAAGCTTTCAACAAAACCGACTGCGCGGTGCCGGCAATATTATCAAGAAAAAGATCAACAAACCCGAACCAGCCCTGTATCTCACCATAACCACCGCCGGCGTTAATAGAACTGGTCTTACGCTCTTTAACTTTTACTTTAAGGTCGACCATTCCGCTCTCTTCTTCATATTTAACATCAGGCTCAACATTCTCAAAATAATTTAAATTAAAAATTCGACGCAGATCTTCGCGCAACATAGCTGCACTAAAAATATCACCGGGCTGCGATTCAATTTCACGCGCAATAACATAGCGGCGGGTCACGCTGTTGCCTTCTATTTCAATGGAACGAATTGTCCCTTCACTGACATGATAAGAGAGCACATTGCCGTTTTTTGAAGAAGGCGCCTCAACCTGCGCTATTTTAGCGAACATATATTCTTTTGATTTATAAAATTTTTCCAGCGCAACAATATCCTTCTGCAGTGTTCTAAAAGAAAGAACATCTCCTTCTTTTAAGGAAAATTTTTCTTTGAGCTCGTCGCCGGAAAACTCCACCGAACCAAGCACACGGATCTCTTTAATTACCGGATTTTCTGTTACAGTAAAAGTTAAAATCGTTCGTTTGTTAATGATCTCTTTTTTAAAACCAGCTTCCTGAAAATAACCAATATCCAAAATCTTCTGCCGGTTAACTTCAGCCTTTATCTCATTGTAAAACTCACCAGGCTTAACGGTTAAGCTCTCTAAAATAATATTCGCAGAAACCGCACGGTTGCCGGTAATCATTATTTCAGCAATTGGATAATCTACCTTAAAGGGCAGTGTTTCTTTAATTTTTTGCAAACTATTGGCGCTGCTCAGTGACAGTTCAAAAAAATAACTCCCCGCCTCAACAAAGTCCGGCAGTTGATAATACGCCAACCACTCACCGCGAGAAAATTCCTTGATGGGAACTTTCTGCGTAAAGCAGCGCAGCTCCAGTTCATTAATGGCACTGTCATTGACCTGGACATTGACCGTAATAATTTGTCCGGGAGCAAAAAGAGTCCCGTGATTTATTTCATATTGTTTTTCCGGTATAACTGCTTCTTCCAGGCTGAGCAACTGGACCGAAGGGGTAATAGTACTGAAGTTGAACAGATCCTGTTCAGAGATATCCGGCGAGACCAGCGCCTCTTGCGCAAAACACCAGGCCAGCAAAGACAAAAACAACAAATAAATAAAATTTTTTTTCATTGGTCGTAATATTAAATTATTATAATGATAACGTCCAGCAAATTAAAAGCTATAGCCCAGCCCAAAGTGAAAGATCCAGAATTGCTCACCGCGGCCAAGATCAAAGCTCAGCGGACCAACCGGCAGAATATAGCGGCAGCCAAAACCATATCCGGATTTAAACTCTTTAACCGAAACATTTATATCTTTATAAGCATTGCCCCAGTCATAAAATAACACGCCCTGGAATTTCGGATTGAACAAATAACGATATTCCAAATTAACTATGGTCTGTTTAGGGCCAATAGCAAAGGGGTAGCCATCGTGATAACCGCGCACCGAATTGATACCGCCGACACTATATTCATCACCCTCTAAAACATTTCGATCTCGGTCGCTGGCCGCCGCACCATACTGATAATGAACACCCAGATTGCCCTTGGCTGATAATGGTAAAAAATAATTATATACTAACTCTACCCGTTCAATATCCGTAACACCTAAGTTAAACTGCCAGGCATTAAAAAACTTAAAAAGTCCGCCCCTTTCATACTTAAGTTTAAGCAGCTGTCCGCTGCGAATGACATTGGTTTGTTCATAGTGCCGCAGGCCGTCATAAATATAAGTTCCGGAAATACTCCGGTTAATATAATTAACCCGCGGACTCCTGGTATCTTCTTTGACCGCCTCATCCTTATACTCGGTAATAAATTTATACTCGGGACCAAAGGGGAGCAAATAACCAAAATCAACAGAAAAACCATCTCTTTTGACATTAATGATATCATCATAAACATCAACACGTTTTAAGCGCTCATATTCCATTTTTAAATACCTGGTATAACCAAAAGAAAAATTTCGCTGAAAAGCCCAGGGATTATAGTAACGAAAGCGGTAGTTGGTTTTAACTCTTTCAGCCTCCTGCCCGCTTTGATAATAAAACATCATCCTCTCACCGGTATTTAAAAGGTTTAACAGCGAGAGCCGGGCAAAACCAAAATATTCCTGCGAAGAAACCCCTACACCAAAATTAAGGTTGTTTTTCTTTTTTTCTTTTACCCTCAGACGAACATCAACCCCATCCGCCGTAGAGGAAGGAAATAATTCAGGCAAGTAAACATCGTCAAAATAACCCAGGGCATAGACATTGCTGCGGTCTTCATAGAGCTTTCGGCGGTTATAAATATCGCCGGGCTTTGTAGTAAACTCTCTTAAAATTAAACTTTCTTTAGTATATACATTGCCGGTAACAACAATACTGTTAATAAAAGGCTCATAAATATCTATCCTTAAAATATTTTCGGAAACAAAACTAACCTCCTGAACCGAAGAATAAAGATAACTATTATCTTTAAATTCTTTATTAATTATTAAGATATCCTGTTTTAAATAATTAAAATTAAACTGTTCCTCCTCTTTTTGCCAAAGAGCTGCCGTCAGTTGCTTTTCGTTTAAAGACTGTAAGTTTTCAAATTTAATTTTTGCCACTGCAGGATTTTCTTTAACAATAAAAATTGCTTTAACGCCACCGGAAACTTCCTGATATGAAAAATCAACCTCCTGAAAAGTTCCCAGGCCGGCAATCTTTTTCAGGTCCTGTTCTATTTTTTCCTGATCCAGGCGAAATCCTTTAGCGGTCTTAACCGCGGCTTGTTGCAGAATAATTTCATCCGCATAAACAAGGTTGCCACTAACAACAACTTCCGCTATCGGCCTTTTAAGCAAAACATTATCAGTAGCACCCCACAAAACAGCGCCAAACAAACAACTCCAAATCAATAACTTTATTTTCAAATTTTTCTCCCCTTAAAAAGAGTGTAAGGCTTCCAGCGAGAGCACTGGTTTATATTGCTTTTGATAATAGTCATATTCATTCCCAACATTCAAAGAGATCTCATCTAAAAAAAGATCTCTAATAATTTTCCAGGTCAAACTATAAGAATTGACCATCAAATTATAAGATTTCAGCTTGGTATTTCTATCAACATCCGTATCCACACTCATATAGAGGCGGTTTTGAACAACTTCATGCACTAGTTCAAACCCAATAATATTTTCGCCTTTAATAAACTCTTCTTCACCGTCCTCGTTTAAAACAACCTGGTTTTCAATGTCCAGCAAACGAGCGGCATCGCCACTGAGATCTCTGGTAATCCGCACATCATAAAGCCCTGTGGTATCGGCAATAGTCCGTTCCACCGGCCGCATAATATAGCGCCAAACCACCGCACCTTGCGAGATCATGAATTCACGCGTAGCTTCTTTTGTTCCCTGCTCGTAATCGCCGGAGCCGGCAGCATAAGCATAGGCAGACTTCAACAGGGAAGGCGCCAGATCAGCCATGAGCAACTGAAACCGATAAGGATCGATATTTTCACCAGTTTCTTTATTTTTTAGCACATAGGGCTCACCCTCGAGCACATAGCGATTATTCTCTTTGCTGTATTTTTCAAAAGAAAAAGAAGCAAGATCAGTCAATGAGCCATTAATAATAGCCAGGTATTCTTTTTCCTGATAGACTATTTCAGCGACTTCATCTTCTTGTAAATTCTCCGTCACAAGCACTGCACCGGTAACCGCCTCAGCCGCCTCCACAATAATAGACTGTGCCACCAAAAAAACATTCTGAGAAAAATTACCATTCTCATCAGTTTTAAACTCAATCTGATTTTCCCTAGCCACATGTCTGGCAGCAGAAAAATAACGCTGCTGCTCTTCTCTACTTAACAAGATAAAGCGGCGGTAAAAAAGAGACAGCTGGCCTTCGTCAAAGAAAACCGAACCGTCAAGCAGCGGCTTGCCGGCTGTTCCGCGCAATTCAAGAATAGAGCCGCGTGGCGCCAACGCCAGGTCTATTTGCGAAAGAACATTTAGTGCTTCGCCAGAAAACAAAGACGCATCAGACTTTACCCGCAGAGAATTATTAAGCTCCAACCTCAGCTCCAGGGGCAAATTGGCCAAAAAGCCCGCTGTTGTTTTTTTTCCGGCAATCTTTTTAAAATAAATCTCTCCGCGGTTAATCCCGATCTGTCCGCTTAATTTAGGCAACACCAACTGAGCTGCTTGATCCGAAGAAAAAACTCCCTCCAATTTTAAATTTTTTAAATAAAAATCACCTTCATAGATATCTTTCAGCACTATCCTGTCGGCCATATCCTTGGCAAAGAGAGCAACTTCAGCCCGCGCCGAAAAATCTTCCTGATCAAAACCCGCTAAAGACAACTGCGCCGAACCAAAAATCTTGAAAACAGGTGTTGCTTTAGCCGCAGCAGGCTCGGCCAAAAAAAACTCAAAATTATTGACCTGTAGTTTATTTTTACTCAGAGAAAGATCAGCGCGTTTGATCGTCAATGCCGGATACAAGGCCTCTTTAAAATAAATTGTCGTTCCGGACAACTCTATTTTTTCGGCAGCTATCTCAGGATGAGAAAAAGTTCCGGACAAAGACAGAGAAATTTCACCCTCTGCCGTCAGATCTTGAATATTGTCAAAGAAACCGGAAAACAAACGCAGATCAGCGCTTTTCAAATTCAGCTTTAGATCAAGCGGTTCATTAATATAGGCTTTGTCCCAAAAGGCCGCCAACGGAAAAGAACCGGTCAGTACCTGCTGAGAGCTGTATAGTTCCGTCTCCAAATCAAGCTCCTGAACTGACAAAAAACCATCAGCATACTCTAGTTTGGTATTTATTTTTTTATAACTGACTTTATCGGCAATATTAAGGTCCGTCAGAGTTATTTCGCCATTTATCTTATTGTTTTTGTCGGTCTTCATATTGAGCTGAAGTCCGGAAAATTTATTTTTAAATAAGCGTCCATCTGCCACACTCAGCTGGCCAAGCACCGACCATTGACCTACTTGTTTCTCGATCTCCAAAAAGCCGTTCAAACTACCGTCAATAAAATCCTCCGCCGCCAAATGCTGCTCGCTCAAGGGCAGCGCGGTAAACAGCAGATACTCGGCTAAGACGTCTTTCTTTTCATCTTCCAAATAAAGTTTGTTGTTTAAAAGATCAAATCTCTGCGGCTCAATGGCCAGTTCGACTTTCTTAAAATAACCGCTCTCTTGAATTCTTTTATCAAAAGCACTCGCTTCTCTAATAACGGTGTTTAAAAACAGCTGCAATTCAGCTAACTGCACATCTTCTGTTTTAACTTTCAAATAATCCAGCCCGGCTGTTCTCTGTTCTGACAGCTGCATATTATTAAGCAGCCAGCTGACATCTCCCTTGATCAGCCCATCGCCCAGATCTACAACAGCCTTATTTAAGATCAGATGATCTTCATTTAAAGTTAGTTCTGTCTTCATATTATCAACTGCAACATCATTATATTCAAAATTTTTAAGCTCTATCTCAGCTGTGGCCAACGGCCGGCCATTTAAAAAACCAAGCTCGCCCGCCACAAAAAGCTGACCAACACTGCCAGGCGCTAATTCCTGTAAGAAAGTAATATCGGTAAAAGCAACCTTACTGCCGGGCGCCAATAAAAGCCGCAGATCATTTTTCAAAAGATCATAATTAAGATCAAAAGCCAGATAAGAATCGGCAAAAAACAACTCCGCCTTATTAATATTTATTTTTTGGTCTTTGAGCTTTAAATTGAGCACCCCTTTATCAATAAACTCATAGAACAGCGGCAGACGGTTAATTTTAACTTGCAGCTCGGCCGTCAAAGACTCTAATGAATTAAACCCGCCGGCAATAGTTCCGTTAAAAAGTCCAGAAAAATTAATAATGTTATCAGAATATTTTAGCGGACTTTTTGTTGCCAGCACGACCAACTGATCCTTCAGCATCAGCTGAAAATTATCTTTATTTATCTGCCCTTTAAGCATTACCGTTTCGCCATTGAGATCAAAAGCTATTTTTTCTAAAATAGTTTTTTGCGGCGTATAGGCAATTTTCACATTAAAAGAACTGACCTTTTGCTCATACGCCGTCAGAGAAGCAGATGGCATAACGGCATAAAGATCTATTTTGTCTTTAGCCGCTTCAAAAAAAAGATTACCAGAAAAACGACCGGCAATTTCCGGCTGTCCGGCTAACGCGGCTGCTAAGATATTCTCCACCTGTAAAGCGCCCTTGCTCTGCAAAGACATTTTTCCGTTCTTGTTCTCTTTAAAATTCAGCTCTATCTGCCCTTTGGCGGCACCATCAAAAATTGCCGCTTTTTCTATATTAACTCTCGTCTGGAAATTAGCGTAATTAAAACGCGCTAGCAACTGCTCAGCGCTGTATTTTTGATAAGTTATTTTGTCCGAAATAAACTGACCAGCCGCCTTTATTTTATGCGGCGAACCGGTCAAAAGCAGCTCAATATCGGCCTGGCCGGCAACCTGCGGAAGATCAATCGGCAGTTCCGGAAAATATTCTTTAGCTTTAAGCAGAGGTACAGCGGAAACAGAAAGAGCTAGCCGCATATCGGAAATTTCTTTATCTGCTACAAATAATTTTCCGTTCAATGTTACTGGCAAGCTCTCGTGAAAGCCCCGGATATTACTGAAAACAACACTATCATTATCAACAGTTACTTTACCGAAAAGATTGCGTGATTCTTTTTTCAAAAATTCTGGCATAACAAAATTAGCACGGCTGACCTGAGCAATAATTTGATATTTATTATCTATTTTGCGCCCGGCCTGCGAATTACTCAAAAGTATCCGAACATCAGCAGAGCCTTTATTGACATCCCACTCCGGAAAAGGGGCGGTATACCAAACCCATTTAGAGAGATCAATATCTTCCGTGTTCATTTCAAAATTGTATTTATAATTGATCAGGTCAAAATTTCCCTTAAATGTAAGATTATTGTATCTTTTAGCACCAGGCAAAAGAGCCGTTACAGAAAGCTGAACATCTTCATTTTTAATGTTAATGATCCCGGCAAAGTCACGCACCTCTGTTTCAAAAGTTCTGACAACGATCTCATCACCCCAACCGCGGGCATCACTATATTTAACACGGCCGCCAACGATCTCTATTTTCATGTCCAGACCTAGCGGATCAAAGGTGTTTTTCTGCTCCTGCCCAGCTGTAAATTTTTGCTGCAACGGCCAAAAACCCTTGCGGTCGCGGGCAACATCAATATAAGGCTGATAGATCTTGATCTTTTTAATATTAGGCAACAGATCGATTTTGTCCAACAAAACTCTCTTGAGATCATAGTCGATCTCGATCTTATCGGTATACAGCAATACTTTAGCGCCATTTTCAGCAGAGTCAGTTATTTTGACATTCCGCAAAATGATCTTTTTATAAAGATCACCCTCTATTTCACCAACAGAAACCGGCGCACCAAGCAATTTAGAAAAACGCGCAGCCAGCAACTCCTTAACCTTGTGTTTAAGATCAAGCGGGCCCTGGGCAAAAGAAAAATTAAATAAAGCCAGCAATAAAGCCAGCAAAAATATTTTTTTAATCATTATAATTATATTAATATTAACATATGCCAAAATAAACGCCGACTAAAAAATCATCTACCGGTCAATTCAATTAGCCTGCCCCATCTTCAAAATAATTTCTTTTAGTTCAGACATTTTTTGTCCATACTCCTGCCATTGACTGCTTTTTAAAGCGCTCTCCAACCGCTGATAGACAACCGCCGCCTGCGCCGCCAACTCTTTAAGCGTCATGTCGACTTGCGCAACGACCCCATTGCCGCTATTCATCTGTAAAACCGCCGAAAAGGCTTCACCAAAAGAGATCCGCATTGCCAGCTTATCCCCCTGTGCCACAACCACCCGCTTAAGTTCCGGTATTTTAGAACTGGCCGCCTGCAAATAAATTGGCTCAACAAAAAGCAGCGTTTTCTCCAGCGGCATTACCAGCATATTGCCACGGATAACACCGGAACCCTCTTGCGACCAAAGTGTCAGTTCTTTAGAGATCTCGGCATCCTGGTCAATGCGGGCATCTACCTGCAAGGGACCGTAAACTAATTCTTTTTTCGGCATTTTAAGTAGAGAAAATTCCCCGTAATTTTGCTGGTCGCAATTCACTGCCATCAGAGCTATCAGATTATTTTTTTTGGCTGGCGTAAACGGCACTGCCAGTAAATATTCGAGCTCTTCTTTGCCCGGCAGCTTACTATAAAAATAATACGGTTCCATGACCACGGTGTTTTTCTCGTATTTTTGACGGGCAAATTCCCAAAGATCTTCTAAATTATAAAAAACACCGGGATCGGTCATGTGATAAGTCCGGTACATTGCCGCCTGCACCATAAAAAGGTCTTCAGGATAACGGAGATGTTTTTTTAACCCGGCGGGTATTTCTTGCAGCGGCTTAAAAACACCGGGGAAAATCGCAGCATACGTATTAATGATCGGATCAGCTGGATCGGCCAGATAAAAAGCCACACTGCCGTGATAAGCATCAACGATCACTTTGACAGAATTTCTAATATAATTAAGTTCGCGGCTGTAAGGCTGGGCATAAGGATACATCGTCGTTGTCGTATAGGCATCAATGATCCAGTAGAGTCTGCCGGTTTCATCATCAATAACAATATAGGGATCACCGTCATAATGCAGACAAGGCATTATTTTATTGAGTCGCACTAAAATATTGCGCTCATAAAGAACCTTGCTCTCCCTGGTAATATAACTGCTGATCAATAATTTAAGATCAGAAAATTTTAACGCATAGACTATTTTTCTAAAAAAATTATTTAATGGAACACCGCCGTTGCCGGCATATCTGGTATATTTATTGTCATCGCCGGCCGGATAGTCAAATTCATCGGCAGTTGTATTTACGATCACATAATTATTGGTTTTTTCACCATAATAAATTTCCGGACGAGTAATTTCCAACTGTGCGGAAACCGGCGGAATATCCTTAACTATCAAACGCGGCAGTCCTTCAGGCGTAACCTCATTAACTTTATTGGCAACAACACCATACCCGTGAGTATACATTAGTTTTTCATTGATCCAGTTTTTAGCCCGCAACGGGATCTGTTCGGCATTAAGTTCTCTGGCCGCCAACATTAACTGCTGGGGCTGGCCATTAATAACATAGCGGTCAATGTCAATATCATTAAAATCATAGTGAAGACGGATCTCCTGAATTTGTTTATAAGTTTCGCGCAGCGGACGAGGATCCCAAACCCGGATATTTTCTATGACCGACTTATTCTGTCGCAAAGCGGCCTTATCTATGCCAGGAGTATACGGAAATTCCATGTTTTTTATTTTATTGAGCTGATAAGCCTGCCGGGTATACTTAATATTATGTTCCAAAAAAGGCCGTTCTTTATTTAGCTCGTTAGGTGAAACTACCAGCTTTTGCAAAACAGCAGGATAAATACCGCCAAGCAGCACGGCAACTATCAAGATCACGCCAGCCCCCGCAATAGGCAAACGCAAGCCGCTACGACGAATATTAATTAAAAACATTGCCGCTAAAATTATCAGCAGCCAGGTTAAAACCTTCAGCGAAATCAACTGCCCGTAAATATCCGTAAACCCCGCGCCAAAAACAATACCCTGCCGCGAAAAAAGCAGATCAAAAGCAGCCAGCCGTACACCCAGCAAAAACCAGAGCGAAAAAAGAAAGCCCAGAAAAGAAAGATGTTTTTTAGGCCGGCCTTTTAATCCGGTCCAAATATCCATTTCACCTGAGAGCAAATAGAAAAACAATGCGCCGGCAACAGAAAAAAACAATAAAACACCGGCCTGACTGAAAAATATTTTCCAAACCGGCAGCGTAAAAACATAGAAACTAATATCTTTATTAAAAAGCGGATCGGTCAGCGCAAAAGAGCTCTGCTTAAAATAAACGGCAAATTTCAGCCACCAGCTGCTACAAAAACCAGCTACGCTTAAAGAGATAAAAAAAGTCAGCGCTAAGATCAGCCAGAACAGGCCCTTTAAGTAAGCCGGCGTTAGATTAATGATCTTCTCCCTGGAAAAAAGATCAACACCAAAAAAATTATTCAAAAACGCCGTAAATTTATTGTAACCGGCATTGACCCGCATTTTTTCAAAAAAACGACGCGCTAAATCAAGGTTTAAAAAAATAAAAATAAAAGAGATCAAAAATGCCGAAAGCCAGACAACAAGCTGTATTTTCACCCTGGTAAAAAAAACAGCAAAATAGCCTAAGCTATTGAACCAAAAAATATCCGGCAACAAATTTGTTAAAACAGCTAAAAGAAAAAATGCCGCAAAAAAAGCCAGACCATAATAAAAATGTTTCTTCTGCCACATAAAAAACTCCCTTTTTTATTTAACTGATAAAATTATCGTCAGCAATACCATCAATGTCTTCAGCTAAAATTTCCGGTGAAATTTTAGTGGTCAGCTCGTCCTTTTTATACCCTTTAATAACATAAAAGAAAACATCATCCATGGTCTTAACCGGAACCAACTGGACTTTCTTTTTTATTTTACCGGAAAACTCTTTGATCTCCGGCTTATTTTCGGCAGGAAACAAGACCGCCTTTATTTCATTGCGGGCCGCCGCTAATATTTTTTCTTTTAAGCCGCCAATTTTTAAAATTCGGCCACGCAATGTAATTTCGCCGGTCATGGCCACATCGCCACGCACCGGTAGCCCCGCAAGCGCAGAAGCAATAGAAACGGCAATGGCCACACCGGCAGAAGGGCCATCTTTAGGAATAGCTCCTTCCGGCAGATGAATATGAATATCGCTCTTTTTGTAAAAATCTTTTTCCAATAACAGCTCCGCACAACGAGAACGCACAAAGGTCAAGGCAGCCTTAGCGGATTCCTGCATGACCTCGCCAAGCTTGCCGGTCAGGATCAGTTCGCCCTTGCCTGGCATGACCGTTGTTTCTATCGGCAGAATGTCGCCGCCCGCCTCGGTCCAGGCCAGTCCCTTAACTACGCCGACCTCATCATTTATTTCATGGATTTCCGCTGTATAAGGCGGCACCCCTAAATAGTAATGCATATTGTGCCGGCTAATCTTTTTATATATTTTTTTGTTTTCCAGCTTATTTTTAACAGCCCGGCGGCAAATATCCGCCAGTTTCCGCCGGAAATCACGCAGGCCTGCTTCTCGGGTGTATTCACCAATGATCATTCGCAAGCCCTCTTCGGTAAAATCAAGTTCCGTCTCAGCCAAGCCACTCTCTTTTAAGACCTGGGGCAGCAAATGCCGTCTGGCGATCTGCAGCTTTTCCTCTTCGGTATAGCCTGATAATTTTAAAAGCTCCAGCCGGTCAAGCAGCGGACCAGGTATATCAAAATAATTATTGGCTGTGGCAATAAAAAGCACACCGGAAAGATCAATGGGAACTTCCAGATAATTATCCATAAAATATTTATTCTGGGCCGGATCAAGTATCTCCATTAAAACCGCGGCCGGATCGCCACGGTGATCTTTACCCAGCTTATCTATTTCATCTAATAAAATTACCGGCGTTTTACTTTTAGTTTTAGCTAGCGCCTGAATTATTTTGCCCGGCATTGCCCCAACATACGTCCGGCGATGGCCGCGCAGTTCCGCCTCATCGTGCAGGCCGCCTAATGAAATACGGTAAAACTCCCGCCCCATAGAACGGGCAATAGACTGCACTATTGAGGTTTTGCCAACCCCCGGCGGTCCGGCAAACAAAATAATTGAACCGGCCGGCTTGCCCGTATTATAAAAAACAGCCAAATATTCAACGATCCGCTCTTTAATTTTTTCCAAACCATAGTGATCTTCATCTAAAACATTCCTGACCCGCGAGAGATCAACAGCCGGCGCGGCACCTTGCGCCTGCCAGGGAATATCGAGCAGCCAATCGAGATAAGTCCTAATTACATTGGCTTCAGCGGAAACACTCTGTAGTTTTTCCAAACGCGAAAGCTCCCGAAAAGCTTTTTTTCTGGTATCTGGCGGCATAGCACTGCGTTCAATTTTTACTTTATACTCTTCGGTTTCTGAATAACTCTCAAAATTTTCACCAAGCTCTTTTTGGATCTCTTTAAGTTTTTCTTTTAAATAATACTCTTTTTGAACTTTTTCTATTTGATCTTGAACTTTATTATGCAGTTTTTTTTCTACATCCAACAAGCCTACTTCACGCAGCAAATAACGATTGATCAGCGTCAGCCGCTCTAAAACATCGAGCGTTTCCAGCTGCTGTTGTTTTTCAGCTAAACTAAGTGACAAATAAGAGACCACCAGATCGCTTAAACGGGCAGGGTCATCGGTATTAACAATGGACATCAGCGTTTCGGCGGGAATCTTCTTATTAACCTTTACAAAGTCATCAAACTTTTCTACCGTTTGCTTTAATACTTTTTCCAATTGCTCACTGGGTTTAAGAATGTCCGTCAATAAAGTAAGTCCAGCTTTAAAATATGGCTCTATCCCGCGTTCCTCCGCAATAGCAGCGCGAGCCACGCCTTCTACCAAGACTTTAACCGTACCGTCTGGCAATCTCAAGAGCTGTAATATTTTAGCTATTGTCCCAACAGCATAAAGCTCCTCAAAACTGGCAGGCTCTTTAACCGCATTGTCTTTTTGGGCAGCTAAAAAAATCTGCTTTTTATCGCCGGCTGTCGCCGCCTCTAATGCAGCTAAAGACCTGGCACGGCCAACGTAAATGGGAACGATCATTGCGGGGAAAACAACAATGTTTTTTAAAGGAATTACCGGCAGCTCTCTGTTTGCTTCTTTCACGGAACTCCCCTTTATCTAAAAACTAGGCCGCTTCTTTGTTTTTTTTGCCAGCCTCATCTTTTTCGCCGCTATAAACGGCCAAAACCTTATCGCGGTCAATTACTATTTTTTCCGCCTTTTCTTTTTGCGAAGGGGCATGATACATAATATCAAGCATAATTTCTTCTGTAACTGAGCGCAACGCCCGAGCGCCCATTTTGCGCTTAATGGCCAACCCGGCAATTTCATGCAAAGCCTCGTCCGTAAATTCCAGCTCTATACCATCGTAAGCCAGTAATTTTTGATACTGTTTAGTGATGGCGTTTTTCGGTTTTGTCAAAATATCAATTAAGGCTTCTTCGCTCAGGTCATGAAGAGGCGCAATAATCGGCAAACGGCCAATCAGTTCAGGAATTAAGCCAAACTTTAAAAGATCTTCGGTTACAACTTTTTCAAAAGTAATATTTTCTTCTTTTTTCTTTTCTTCTTTTTTAGCTTTGCTCTCAAAGCCAACAACTTTTTTATTTAAACGTCGGCCAATAATATCCTCAATGCCGGCAAACGAACCACCGCAAATAAATAAAATATTTTCGGTATTAATTTGCACAAAGTTTCCCTGTGGATGTTTGCGTCCACCCGATTTTGGCGAGACATTGACAATTGTCCCCTCGATCATTTTTAAGAGCGCCTGCTGAACCCCTTCGCCAGAAACATCTCGGGTAATAGAAGGGTTCTCAGATTTGCGCGAAAGTTTATCGATTTCATCTATATAAACAATTCCCTGTTCAGCACGGGCAATATCACCGTCGGCTACTTGCAACAAACGAGATAAGACATTTTCAACATCTTCGCCAACATAACCGGCCTCTGTTAAGTTGGTGGCGTCGGCTATGGCAAAAGGAACATCCAATAAACGAGCCAGCGTACTAGCAACCAAAGTTTTACCGGTACCGGTAGGGCCTATCACTAAAATATTGCTTTTATTAAGCTCGGTACTGTCTTTATTCTCTTTATCTTTACTGGCCAAAATTCTTTTGTAGTGATTATAGACCGCCACCGCCAGAATTTTTTTAGCTTTTTCTTGCCCAATAATATATTTATCTAAATAACGGTGGATCTCTTTGGGAGCCAAAAGATTTTCCAGTTCCAGCGTTGCAGTAGCTTTAGCTGAACTGAGCTTTTTCCCCGGAACGGTGTCTTTCTTGATCTCTTCATCAATAATGCCCTGACAAAGCGAGATACATTCATCGCAAATATAGACGTTTGGCCCGGCAATGAGTTTTTTTACCTGATCTTGCGTTCTGCCGCAAAAAGCACAGGTTGGTATATTTGAATTATAAAAATTGGCCATTAAAAGCCCCTATTT
>CAYUXF010000016.1:0-2191 GCA_964448755.1 uncultured bacterium | reverse complement strand
TAATCTTCTAATTTTAAATTAGAACGGTTCAGCTGCATTTTTAAGTTATTGATCATTGAATCAACTTCGCCGTCGATCATGGCCTGCGGCAACTCTACCGGATTGTTTTTAATTAACTCGGCAATAACTTTATCTTTAAAGTCATTCTCCACTTTCTCTTTTTTCTGTTCTTCTAAATGTTTTACTATTTCTTCTTTAAGCGCGTCGAGCGTTTCTTTACCGGCCGCTTTTTTTGCCAGCTCATCATTGAGCTCCGGCAGCACTTTTTCTTTAATTTCAGTAATTGTCACTTCAAACTTGATCTCTTTGCCAGCAACTTCAGCGGACATGTAATCTTCTTTAAATTTAAGTGCAAATGTTTTGGTCTCATCCTTTTTCATGCCGATCAGGGCCTGGTCAAATTCCTCAGAAATACTCTTAAGACCGACACGCGTACCGGACTTTTCTCTGGTCCACATTGCTACCGGGGTCTCGCCGTCAAACGCCTTAATAGCATAAGAGACAATATCTTCGTCTTTAACCGGACGTTCAGCATCCTGGTAGTCGGCAAAGTTCTCGCGCATTCTCTCCAGCTGCTCATTAATATCCGCATCAGTAACTGCGGCATCTTCTTTTTCCGCCTTTAAGCCTTTGTATTTTTTTAGCTTAACTTCAGGCACAACATCTATTTTTAAAGAAAAACCCAGCGGTTTTCCTGGTTCAAATTTTTTCATATCAATATCGCGCGGATAATCGACCGGCTCAAGTGCCGCCTCTTCAATAGCTTTACGGTAAGCTTCGTTCATAGCCAAGTTAGCTGCTTTTTCGATCAGCACTTCTTTGCCAAAATGTTGCTCAAAAATAGCGCGCGTTACTTTACCTGGCCGAAAGCCGGGAACTTTAACATCTTTGCTTATTTCTTTAAAAGCTGGCTCTATGGCTTTTTCCACTTCTGCGTAATCTTCTTCTATTTCCAGCTCTACTGTATAGCCGTTTCTTTTATTTTTTAAAATTTTCATGCCAATTACTCCTTAATAATATTATAAACAAAAAAAGGGAAGAAATTTTAGCCTAATAACCGCTTTTTTACAAATCGAATATTGAGCAAATATTAAATTACCACACTACTGTCCAACTAAAAACAATCCATTTTAACCCCTCTGGCTTTTGCCGCTCTCCCCGCGCTTTCGCGGAGAGAGCTCACGTTCAGAATGAAATATTGTTGTTTTATGCCCCCCTTCTCCGCATTTGCGGGGAAGGGGCTAGGGGATGGGGTCATAATAAACTGACAATTATCTTATTGGACAGTAGTTAAATTGCCGGTCCGTTCAAAATTTTTGTTCAATAAATCAATAAACTGTGTTAAAAAATAGCAGTTAATATGCAAAAAATTAAACTTTTTTTACTTTTCTTTGCCATTAATTTTAGTCAATTAACCGCACTCTCGTATCTTGAAACCTACGCCTCTGCCAACTATTACGAAGATATCAAGAATTACCCGCTGGCAATAGAATACTATCAAAAGACGATCGCACTAGAACCGCGTTTTGCCGGCGGTTATAACGGACTGGGGTTTGTCTATTTAGAACAAGAACAATATCAGCAGGCCCGTACCGAACTAAACAAAGCACTAGCACTCCAGCCAAACTTTATTTTACCGTTAATGAATATCGGCGCCAGCTATTACCGCGAAGGAGAGACAGCCCTGGCGGAAAAATATTTTAAAAAAGTTTTAGATCTCGATCCTCACAATGCCCGCGCTTATACCAACCTGGCTATCATCTGCTACCACCAAAAAAACTATCCGGGCGCTTATAGCTATTATAAAAAAGCCAAAAAAGCCGATGTAGAATATCTCAAACAACGTTATAATAAAGAAAAATCACTTAAAGAATTGGAAAAACTGCGCCGCGAAAACCCCGACGATCTACGGTTAAAAGCGCTGGAGGAAAAGATAAAAAATGAAGAATTTTTTCTACCTTAGTCTGTTGCTATTTCTTTTAGCCTTCTCCTGGGGCGACATCAGAGAAGACTATGGCACCAATACCGTCAAGAACGGCTCGATCTTTTTGCTAAAGATCTGGAATAACTACATTTCGCCTGTCGATGGACCGCGCTGTTCGTTCAGGCCGACCTGCGCACAATACGCCAGAGAAGCCATTGAAAAATATGGCCCGGTCCAGGGCGGGATCATGGCCTCAGAAAGGCTACA
>CAYUXF010000015.1:0-29636 GCA_964448755.1 uncultured bacterium | reverse complement strand
AGAGCGCTCTTAATACTTGTTCTCACCACAATTAGAGAATATAATCTAACCTATGCAAAAAGCAGAGCAACATGAAGAACTAAAACAGTTATGCCTAAAGTGTTCTGCCTGTACACTTGCCGAACAGCGCAAACAGGTAGTTTTTGCCGAAGGAAATATTAATGCCGACTTAATGCTGATAGGTGAAGCACCCGGCGCCGATGAGGATGAACAAGGCATCCCTTTCATTGGCCGGGCCGGTAAATTACTGACCCAGATGTTAGAAGCTGTTGATATCAAACGCGGTGAAGATACTTACATTACCAATATCTGCAAATGCCGGCCGCCCGCTAACCGTAACCCGGAAAAAGAAGAGGTCAACTCCTGCCACCACTGGCTCAAAGAACAAATTGCCATTATCAAACCTAAGATAATCGTTCTGGTTGGCGCTGTTGCTATGAAAGCTCTCCTGGGCGAACAAATGACTATTTCTAAAGAGCGCGGTGCCTGGCACACCTACGAAGGTGTAGACACCACTATTATTTTTCACCCCGCTTATCTATTGAGAAACCCTTCAAAAGAGGTCGGCAAACCAAAATGGATCACCTGGCAGGACCTCAAAGCAATTAAATCCGCCATAGAATTCAAAAAACTCGAAGAGGTCAATGCTTAAACCATCTAAAATTATCTGTGTTGGGCTCAACTACAAAAAACACGCTGAAGAGCTGGGCATGGAACTGCCCACCGAACCGGTAATTTTTTTAAAACCACCGACAACAATTATCTATGACGGCGACAAGATTATTTACCCAAAAATGGCAGGCCAGATAGATTATGAAGCAGAGCTGGCAATCGTCATTGGCAAAACAGCTAAAGAGATCGAGCAAGGAGTTGCCAGAGATTATATTAAGGGGTATCTCTGCGCTAACGATGTCACCGCCCGCGATCTGCAAAAAAAAGATGGTCAATGGACGCGCGCTAAATCGTTCGATACGTTCTGCCCGATCAGCAAAGAGATCACACCGGCTAAAGATCTTGATCCGACAAAACTTAACATTAAAGCCATTCTTAACGGCAAGATAGTTCAGGATTCTAATACAGCAGATATGATCTTTAACGTTTACGAAATAGTTGCTTTTGTCTCGCAGATCATGACACTCTACCCCGACGATATTATTTTAACCGGCACCCCTTCCGGCATTGGCCCATTACAAAAAGGCGACGAGATAACAATTGAAATAGAAAAAATTGGCAAAATAAGTAATAACATTGTTTAAAACCTGTTTATAAAAATAATTTTGAAGATCTCTGAAGATTAGGAATATCCCCGGTCCGTTTGCCAACAGAATGAACATCAGTTATCGAATAAAAACACTTGGGATCGTTTTTTTCAATAAGCATAATAAAATCATTTAAGGCACGACGCTTAATCACAGAAAAAAACATATTAACTTTGTCATAAGAGCCACTTGCAGCTATCTTAGTATAAGCAAAGTGATTTTTTTCTAAAATAGCAGGAAGGACCGATGCTTTACTATTAACAATAAAAGTCACCATTAAAATTCCTGTAGCAAGTTTTTCTTCAATTTTTATGCCTGAATAAGTTCCACAAGCATAACCCAAGGCATAAGCAATAAAACAAACAGGGTTATCTAAATTAGTCATTATTTGACGAATTGCCAACAACCAAATCGAAACTTCAACAAAAGCCAATAGAGGTGGAAATAATTTACAGCCACGTGATATAAATTTTATTTTAATTGTACCAAGCGTAACATCAACTACCCTAGTAATAAAAATAAGAATAGCAATCAATAAATGACCAATCATACCGAATATCTCCTTTTATTTTTTATATAAAATTTAATTTGAATGCTAAATAAAGAATTTATAATATTACTTTATTTATTCTAAATCTACTTCTGCCATAAACTAAATTAAGTTCAATTTCCGTATTTTCTTTTTCACCAATCAAAGCCACTCCTAGTGGAGCAAGAACTGATATTTTTTGTTTATCTATATCCGCTTCCTCCGGAAAAACAATTTGATGTCTAATCATTTCGTTACTTTTTAAATCAATCAGCTCTACTATTGAGTACATAGAAATATAGTTTTTAGGAAAATATTCTCTTTCAATTATTTTTGCTTTATTTAACTCTGACTGAAGATCATTTAGAGAATCATTTTCTTCAAGCTTAAACTCACGAGCAGCTTTAATCAAATCCTGTAATTCATTATAATCGTCCTTAGTAATGTAAATTACTTTATTACTCATAAATTTCCTCCCTTAATTCCTAAATAAAAAATTATTAAAACACCAGCTGTTTTTTTGATCGAGCTGTGCATTCGGATTTTCTTTAAAGAAAATCCGATGGTTTTTAAATGGAGTCCACTCGACCGGAATAGAAACAAAGTCACCTAAATAAGGTCTGGCAATTTTTAAAATATAATCGTGCGGCAAATCATCGGGAATTTTTAGTCCTTGATTCGGATTTTCAATCATCCAACAAATTGCCGAAACAACACCAATAGCAACCTGCACTGTTGTCGCATTTTGATGTGGCACAAGTTGTCGCGATTCTTTAATACTTAGCATACTGCCTGTCCACCATGATTTATATTGATGCCCCATCAGCAATGCCCCTAAAATATCATCGCCGTCTATTATTTCATCACTCATTATTCTTAGATTATCTTGAATTTCATAATTTCTACAACGCAACTCCTGAAGAGATGACAAAGTTTCATTGCAAGGCATATATGCATAATGAACGGTTGGCCGATAGATAACAGTATCATTTTCGCTAACTGTCAAGTAGTCAGAAATACTAAAAGCTTCTGCATGACGAATGACCATACCAATAATTTCAGTATTAGGCACCCAAGACCGCACCCATGTATTCATTCCCATTTGCGCTAAAAATATTTGATTTCTAGGCCCATACGGAGGAAAAGATGCAAACATAGGCACGTTTTTCTCATGTGTCCCCCAGCCCATTTCGGCAGGAGCAATCCCCTCCTCGTGCAGCCCATCAATACTCCAGGTTCCGACAAATTCATTAATTGCTTTCGGCTGATTAGTAATTTGAGTATCTCGTTCGCTAATATGAATAACCTTAATACCCAATCTCATAGCTAATTGCGGAAAATCTTTTTTGGCAATTAAATCAATAAATATTTGTTTGTCTTTCTGCAAAGTATCTTTATCTGAGACTACTTTTTGCGCAATATCTAAAATTCCTTGTTTAGTAAAATGAGATATTAACCCCGGATTAGCACCATGATCAATTACTGCTGTCGTCATTGGTTTTTGCCAACTACTGACCATTTTACGAATATTCATCTGACGATAATGCAATGATTTCTGGAAAGGTGTTTTTTCATCTAACTTATCATAAGGATCCCATTCTTCTACAGATGTATTTATATATAAAACTTGATGATCATGACACCAGTTAAGCATGCTATCACATTCAATATTCCATGCCAGATCGATAACCAAACCTCCAGGCTGAACATATTTAGGCAAAAGATTAATCATACTTGTTGGTGTAATTTTTTCTTGAATATAATTAACACCCTTAGCAACCCATGCTTTTAGTTCATTTTTTTTGTCAGCAAAATCCAGAATAGTAATATTTTTCAAACTAATATCTACATGCCTTAATAATATAGGCAGTGCACACTTAGCAACTGAACCATAGCCAATAATTAAAATTTTTTTATCAAAGAATAACATATAAAAGCCCTCCCAAATAAATCATTAAAGGAAAATCAAAAACTGAGAAGCAATCCTTTTAGAATGGACTGCGTTCTCTATTAGGAGGGAAAGATGAGATTGAAATATATTTTCCGAATATTGGAAAACATTTTCTTACTAACCAGTAATTTTTCTTGAACTAATAGCATTTTTCTATTATACCTACTTTCTTATTTTTTTCCATAAAAATAAAAAAACCATTTTTAGATTTTTCTTTATATTTAACTTAAAATAAACTTGTGAAAAAAAATATTTTATTAAAACTCTACATCTCCTTCTTTAAAATATCACTTTTTACGCTCGGCGGCGGTGCCGCCATGCTGCCATTAATGGACAATGAATTTGTCAGCCAAAAAAAATTACTGACCAAAAAACAATTTTCCGACATCTTACTGCTAACAAGTTCGTTGCCGGGAGTAATTGCCTTTAACTCAGCACTCTTAATCGGCCTGACAGTTAACCAAACAAAAGGAGCCGTTAGCGCTATCTTAGGTGTACTGACCCCGCCAATTATTGTCATTAGTTTTCTGGCCCCCTATATTGTTAGATTGAATGAAACCAGTTTGCTATTACCGGCCTTTACCGGTCTGCGGGCAGGAATAGCAGCCTTAATTTTATTGGTTTTAATCCGCTTGGGTAGCACAGCATTAAAAAGCAAGCGGGAATTAGCTCTCGCCTTAATGGCTTTTTTGCTGGTCCGTATTTTTAATATCGATACATTTATTGTCATTATTATCTGCGGCGCTTTAGGCTGGCTCTTCTTTTACCGGGAACGTCAGACATGATCTTTTTAAAATTATTTTTTGTTTTTTTCAAGATCGGCGCCGTAATTTTCGGCGGCGGATATGCCATGATCCCTCTCATTCAAAACGAAGTAACTAAACAAGGTTGGTTGACCAATGCGCAATTTGCCGATATTGTAACAATTGCCCAATTGACGCCCGGACCGATCAGTCTCAATACCGCCACTTACGCAGGCAAAATAACCGCAGGCCTACCAGGGGCACTCGCCGCTTCTTTTGGTTTAATTTTTCCGGCACTCCTAATAACCTCTCTGGTCTTTCATTTTCTCAATAAACATTTAGAACGCTCAAAACATTTGCAGCATATTATCAAAGGGATCCGCTCGGCCGCCATGGGCCTAATAGCTATTGCCGTGCTCTTTTTTTTAGAAAACTCTACTATAAAAAGACCTTTATCATTAAAGTTCTCTTTATGGCCGGAAAATATTGTCTGGCCCGCTTTATTTATTTTTTTAGTAACACTGTTTTTAGCCGGCCGCAAAAAAATTCCTCCGCTTTTTTGCCTTCTTTTAAGCGCCATCCTGGGCATTGTTTTTTTAGGCAAATAACTGCTTAAACTCTGGCTAAATTATGTTAAAATCTCCGACTATTATGAAAATAAGTCAAATTAGAAATTTTTCAATTATCGCGCACATCGATCACGGGAAGTCGACATTGGCCGATCGCCTTTTAGAGACAACCAATACTGTCGCGCAACGCGATATGAAAGAACAGATGATGGATTCCATGGAACTGGAAAGGGAACGCGGCATTACGATTAAACTCAATAATGCCCGCCTGGAATATAAGGCCAAAGACGGCCATAAATACATTCTCAATTTAATTGATACACCGGGTCACGTCGATTTTTCCTACGAAGTATCCCGTTCACTGGCGGCCTGTGAAGGTGTTTTGTTAATAGTTGATGCCTCACAGGGGATCGAAGCACAGACACTGGCCAATGCCTATTTGGCGCTCGACCTCGGATTAACTATTATTCCGGTCATCAATAAAATAGATCTCCCCAGTGCGGATATCCCCCGTGTCCAAGAACAATTGATAGATACTTTTTATATTGACCCGGACGATTGTATTCCCGCTTCGGCTAAAACCGGCGCCGGCATAGAAGAGATCCTAGAGGCGATCGTCAAAAAAATACCGGCACCGCAAGAGAGCCAGGCGGCATTGCGGGCACTTATTTTTGATTCTTATTTTGACGAATATCGCGGCGTTATTGCGCAAATTAGAATTAAAGACGGCAGCGTCAGCAAAGGCGATAAAATTAAAATAATGAGCACCGGCAATCAATACGAAGTAATTGAACTCGGCATCAAAACCCCTTTCATGAAACCGGTCAGTAAACTCTCTGCCGGCGAAGTTGGTTATTTAGTAGCAAATATTAAGGATATTAAAAATGCTCACCCCGGCGACACAATTACCTTGGCAGATAATCCGGCCAAAGAACCGCTCCCCGGCTACCGGCCAATTAAGCCCATGGTCTTTTGCGGCTTTTACCCGATTGACGGCAAAGACTTTGAAGACTTGCGCGAAGCGCTGGAAAAAATACAGCTCTCTGATGCAGCATTATCTTACGAACCGGAAACATCACAGGCCCTGGGCTTCGGTTTCCGCTGCGGTTTTTTAGGTCTTCTGCACATGGAAATAATTCAGGAACGACTAGAACGGGAATACAATTTAAACTTAATAGCCACCGCACCGTCAGTTATTTTTAAAATAACTAAAACCAATGGCGAAAAAATAATCCTTGATAATCCGGCCCATTTACCGGAACCATCGGTTATAGAAGAATTTAATGAACCGATAGTTAACGCCACTATTATTACCCCCAAACAATACACCGGCACAATTATGGAACTATGTCAGGAACGGCGCGGCATTTTTGAAAACATGGAATATATCGATGAGACCAGAGCCAGCATTCACTACAAATTGCCTTTAATTGAGATCCTGACCGATTTTTTCAATAAACTAAAATCCCTTTCACAGGGGTATGCTTCACTTGATTATGAGCTGAGCGATTACATCAACTCTGACATGGTCAAACTCGATATCATGCTCAACGGCGAAGTAGTTGACGCGCTATCTTCTATAGTTCACCGTGACAATGCTTACCATCACGGCAAAAAACTCTGTGAAAAATTAAAGGAGATCATCCCTAAACATATGTTCGAGATACCCATTCAAGCGGCGATCGGCGCCAAGATCATTGCCCGCGAAACTATTAAGGCCATGCGCAAAGATGTAACAGCCAAATGTTACGGCGGCGACGTGACGCGTAAAAGAAAACTTTTAGAGAAACAAAAAGAGGGTAAAAAGAGACTTAAATCTGTCGGCTCAGTAGAGATACCGCAAGATGCCTTTCTGGCAGTTCTTAAAATAGATGAATAATTTTTAGAAACACTTCCCCTGCTCTTTTTTACGGCAGGGCGTTTGTCCGCATTTATAACAGATCTCATTGACTAGCGCTTCATTATTGGCAAACTGTTTAATATTATTAAGTGTGGTCTCGGCAATATTCTGCATCGCCTCAACTGTAAAAAAAGCCTGATGCGATGTCATTAACACATTGGGGAAAGAGAGTAATCTGGCCAGAACATCATCACTGACAATCTCCGTAGAAAAATCCTCAAAAAAATACTCCGCTTCTTCCTCGTAAACATCGAGCCCGGCAGACCCTATTTTTTTAGTTTTTAAACCCTCGACCAGCGCTTTGGTATCTATTAACTGTCCGCGGCCGGTATTAATTACCATGACACCGTTTTTCATTTTAGCGATACTCTGCTCATTGATCATATGATACGTATCTTTATTGAGCGGACAATTAAGCGAGATAATATCCGCTCTCTGATAAAGCTGATCAAGATCCGTATATTCAAAACCCAGATCTTGTGCTGCCTGTTGGTTGGGGAAAAGATCGTAGGCCAGAACATTCATCTCGAACCCTTTTAATATTTTAATTAAGATCTGGCCGATCCGCCCGGTGCCAATAACGCCAGCCGTTTTTTTATACATATCAAAACCCAGCAATCCGTTAATATTAAAATTGTTATCGCGGGTCCTATAATAGGCCCGGTGTGTTTTTCTATTTAAAGAGAGCATCAACGCCACCGTGTGCTCAGCCACAGCATAAGGCGAATAAGCCGGCACCCGGACAACATGGATCTTGCCAAAGACCGCCTTAAGATCAACATTGTTATAGCCGGCTGAGCGCAAAGCCAAAAGTTTAACGCCTACATTATATAAAGTATCAATTATTTCAGCGGTAATATTATCGTTAACAAAAGCACAGACAACCTCATAGCCTTTGGCCAATACAGCATTATCGGCAGTCAAATGACTTTTAATGTATTTTATTTCCAGACCAAAATTTTTATTGGTCTTATCAAAAGATTCTATATCATAGGGTTTGGCGTCATAAAAAATTATCTTCATTGTGGTATTATAACATCATCTATGGAACATGTTTATATTCACTTTCCTTTTTGTTTAAAAAAATGCAGCTACTGCGATTTTTACTCATTACCGGCAGACGAGACGCTCATTAAAAAATATATTGAGGCGCTTTGCGCGGAAATTAAACTGCAAAAAAAAGCATACTCCGGAACATTAAAAACCGTTTTTCTGGGCGGCGGCACGCCATCGCTTTTAACGCCGGCTTTACTAGAAAAAATATTAACTTCATTGTCAGATCTTTTTGGCTTTTCAACAAAAATAGAAATAACGTTAGAAGCTAATCCGGAAACTTTTACAAAAGAAAAGTTTTTAAATTTTAAAAAAGCGGGGATCAACAGGATCTCGCTCGGCATTCAATCATTAACTGACCATGAACTGGCTTATCTGGGCAGAGTTCACTCAGCGGAAAAAGCTGTTACAGCCGCACAAGAAATAGCAAAAATATATGACAATTTTAACATTGATCTCATTTACGCCCTGCCCGGACAAACCAGTACAAGTCTACTAAAAACATTAACAGAAACCATCAAATTGGGACCGACACATATCTCTTTTTATGAACTCACTTTTGAACAGGGCACACCCCTATACAAAGATAAAAAACCGCTGACAGACGAAAATATTATTGATTTATTCAAGACAGGCAGAGATTTTTTAGATAAAAACAACTATTTACAGTATGAGATCTCCAATTATGTCCGGCCCGGTTTTGAATGCCAACACAATCTAGCTTATTGGTCAGATAAAAGCTATCTTGGCCTAGGCCCTGCGGCGCACAGTTACGACAAAGAAAAAAAACAAAGAAAAATAACCGCCGCCGATCTGCCCGCTTATTTAAAAAAAGATTTTCTGTCACTTTATCAATATGAAGAAGCCAAAGATATCGACGCGCTAATAATGGAACTCCGCAAAATCAAAGGAATGCCCTTAAAAAAATTCCAAAAAATCTGCGGTATAAAAGCAGGCCAACTAATTGACCAGGGTTATTTAAAAATAACCGGCGAAAATATTGCACTAACTAACAGCGGTTTTTTAATTATGGATAAACTGCTCTTAGAGCTAATGGCCTAATTAATTTTGACCAATTTCCCTTTTAACAATCTCTCAAATGCTTCACCCTCAATGACCTCTTTTTTAATTAATTCTGCGGCGATCTCTTTTAATAATTTTTTATTATCTGATAAGGCTTTTTTAGCACGGGCATAGCAGTTTTTAACTATTTTATTTACTTCATCATCAATAGCATCAGCAGTTTTATCGCCAAAATCTCTGTCATGTTGCATATAGTCACGCCCTAAAAAAACATTCTGCTCTGTTTTTCCAAAAGCGCGAACCCCAAGCGTGGACATGCCATAACGGCAGACCATTTGATGCGCCAGTTTAGTAGCTCTTTCAATATCGTTAGAGGCACCGGTGGTGATCTCCGAGAACACCAGCTCTTCAGCTACACGGCCGCCCAACAAAATAGTAATTTGATCGATCATCTCCTGGCGCGAAACGAGATATTTATCTTCAATTGGCAACTGCAAAGTATAGCCCAAGGCCATCCCTCTGGGGAGAATTGATATTTTATGAACAGGATCGGCATTGGGAATGGTCCTGGCAACAAGCGCATGACCGGTTTCATGATAGGCAATAATATCCTTTTCCTCTTTGGACATGATCTTACTCTTCTTTTCCGGACCGGCAATTACCCGGTCAACGGCATCTTCAATATCTTCCATGCCAACAGTTTTTTTATTTTTACGGGCGGCCAAAAGCGCTGCCTCATTAACTAAATTGGCCAGATCAGCACCGGTAAAGCCTGGTGTCCTTTTAGCCACTACCTCCAGGTCAACCTCTTTGTCTGACTTGATTTTTTTAGCATGTATTTCCAAAATATGCTGGCGACCTTTGATATCCGGCTTATCTATAACTATCTGTCGGTCAAAACGTCCCGGGCGCAGCAATGCCGGGTCAAGAATATCCGGCCGGTTAGTCGCCGCAATAACAATAACTGTTGTCTTGGGATCAAACCCATCCATTTCCACAAGCAGCTGATTTAAAGTCTGTTCTCTTTCATCATGTCCGCCGCCAAGACCCGCGCCGCGATGACGACCGACAGCATCTATTTCATCAACAAATATCAAAGCCGGTTGTGCTTTTTGTGCCTGTTTAAAAAGGTCACGAACACGCGAAGCACCAACACCAACAAACATTTCCACAAATTCTGAGCCGCTAATACTAAAAAAAGGAACATTGGCCTCACCGGCAATCGCTTTAGCCAGTAAGGTTTTTCCGCACCCAGGAGGCCCCATCAAAAGAACACCCTTGGGTATACGAGCGCCAATATCTAAAAACTTTTTGGGCATTTTAAGAAAATCAACGATCTCTTTAAGTTCTTCCACGGCCTCTTCTATACCGGCAATATCTTTAAATGTTGTTTTAACATTAGCGTCTTTATTCCACTCTTTAGCACGTGATTTACCAAAAGACATGGCCTGATTATTGACACCCTGCGCCTGCCGAAAAATAAAAAACCAGAGAGCGCCAAAAAGCAAAATAGGAAAGAGAATAGTTCCAAGAATATTTGTAAACCAGCCGGCATTCGGTGAAGCAACTTTAATATTGACGTTGTTCTTTTCCAGCTCTGGAATGAACTCCGGATAATTAATTATGTAGGTTTGAAATTTAGAACCATCTTTTAAAACACCTCTAACCGAGGAATCGACAGGATTAATATTAATAGCGTCAACCTGTTTTTGAACAACAAGTTTATTGAACTCAGAAAAAGAAAGTTCTTTTTTAGGGTTAACTGAATCATCAATAACCGGCTTGAAAAAAGTTAAGATCATTAAAAAGATCAAAACATAAAACAGCAGCTGCCGCCAGCCGCCTTTTTGATTTTTAGGCTCTTTCTGGTTTTTTGGTTCTTGATTTTTTTCTGCCATTTAGAGTACCCCTTTGGTAGAAGGAACCGATTTTTGACGCGGGTCAATTTTAGTAGCTTCATCTAACGCTCTGGCCAAAGATTTAAAAACAGCTTCTATTTTATGATGTAAATTAGTACCCTCTTTTTGATCAATATGTAATGCTATCATGGCATTATTAACAAAGGCTTTTAAAAATTCTTCCACTAGTTCAGCATCAAAGCCGCCAGTTTTTTCTTTATCAAATTTATTTTTAAAGACCAGGGCCGGCCGGCCAGAAATATCAATTGAGGTTATGGCAATAGCTTCGTCCATTGGTATCGTAGCATTGCCATAGCGGACAATACCTTTCATATCGCCAAGCGCCTCACGGAAAGCCTGTCCCAAAACAATGCCGACATCCTCTACTGTATGGTGAAAATCAACTTCTGTATCACCTTTAGCCTCGATCTGCAGATCAAAAAAACCATGTTTAGCAAACAACTCCAGCATATGATCAAAAAAAGGAATGCCGGTTTTTATTTTATATTGGCCATTGCCATCAATATTTAAATTTAATTTGATCTCGGTCTCGTTAGTTTTTCTTGTTCTTTCTGCTTTTCTCAAAAGAGCGCTCCTTCTATTAGTTTTAACAGACCTAAAAAAGGGTCTGCTGGTCAATACTTGGCGGGCTTTTGATCCCCAAATGTTCATAAGCAAATTTTGTAGCGATTCTACCACGCGGGGTCCTTTCAATAAACCCTAACTGCAGCAGATAAGGCTCATAGACGTCTTCGATCGTCAGCGGATCTTCAGAAATTATCGCCGCCAGCGTATCCAGCCCCACCGGCCCGCCGTTAAATTTTTCAATAATTGAAAAGAGTAATTTGCGATCGATCTTATCAAGACCAATTGCATCTATCTCCAGCGCTTTTAAACAAGCTTTAGTTATCTCCATAGTGATCGTCCCCAGCCCTTTAACTTCAGCCCAATCGCGCACCCGGCGCAATAGGCGGTTGGCAATACGCGGTGTCGCTCTGCTGCGGCGGGCTATCTCTAAAGCACTATCAATATCAATGGTAATAGACAATATACCGGCCGAGCGCTCCACAATATGCGCTAATTCCGCCTCATTATAAAATTCCAGTTTATTTAAAATGCCAAAACGATCGCGCAAAGGAGCAGAAAGCAGCCCGATCCTGGTCGTTGCACCAATTAAAGTAAACGGCGGCAATTCTAAACGGATCGATCTAGCCGAAGGTCCTTTGCCGATCATAATATCCAGTTCAAAATCTTCCATCGCCGGATAGAGTACCTCTTCTACCGCTCTGTTCAAACGATGGATCTCATCAATAAATAAAATATCACGGGCCTGTAAATTAGTTAAGACAGCAGCCAGATCACCTGGACGCTCAATAGCCGGGCCGGAAGTTGTTTTAATAGCCACGCCCATTTCGTTGGCAATAACATTGGCCAAGGTAGTTTTTCCTAGCCCCGGCGGACCATAAAAGATCATGTGTTCAATGGTCTCGTTTCTTTTTTTTGCCGCTTCTATAAAAACCTCTAAATTGCTCTTGAGATGCTCCTGCCCAACATACTCGGACAAGCGACGCGGCCGAATAGTGGCGTCTTGATCGCCAACTCGTTTATCCGCTGTGATCATCCGCTCCGGCGCGACCGGTTCTTGCAACTCTTTTTCTTCTGTAAAATTTTCCATAATTTGTTTTATTATAACTTAATAATCACGCTTGAACACTTTTAAAACTTTAATGTAATTTTGGCATAAAATGCGTTTAAAGAATAAGAATAAGCATCGTTTACTTTGTCCCAAAAATGCAACCTGGTCAAATTAACACTAACCAGCATATCATCAACAATAACATTGGCAATATCTTTATTAATATTAACAACAAACGTATTGGTCACTAAAATATCATTGCGGTCGGTAACCGTGGTCTGAACTAACCCGCCATTATTGCCAATGCTGGCGTTTTGTTCCGGATCATTGGTCCCTTTACCATAAGTAAATAAATTTTCATACTTGTATTCAAAATTACCCAGGTCAAATTTAGCCGGCTTCCAGTTGACGGTAAAGCGAGATTGTTCACCAAGCCCCAGATCATAAATATCCTGCTGCCAGCCGTAACGCATAGAAAAATCTCTAAAGGGCCGGTAGGTTGTACCAAACTCATAAGATTTAGAATTGATCTGCCCATGTGAATTTTCTTTATCCAGTCCATCAAGACGATGTTCATTGATCTTTTGCCAGATATTTCTGGAGTGATGAGAAAAATCAAAAGTCAGGATCGCCCAGGGGGTATAATCAAGCCCTAGAATATGCGTATCATCATAACGCAGCAGCTTACTGTTATAAGAATCTGACTTAAGATCGCTCCGACCGATCCGCGCATCGGGGTTTTTATATTGAAGACCGTAGATCTTTAACAACGAATAATTTATATTCAATCCCGTTATCTTTGTTTTATATGTAGTATAAAATTTATCGCTTTTATCATAGGTATATCTTGACCCGTCTGTTGTGTTCTGACGAAACTCTTCGGTCAAAGCAAGCGTATGTTTATTATGAAAATTACCTATATAATATTGTAAATTCATATCATCTAACATTTTCTCATTATCATCTATTTTATAAGTAACGGTGTTGTCAACAGCGGTAGTTTTAATATGAATATCTTTCTTAGTAAAATCACGCGACCAAACATATTGAATGTTTTTGAAAAGCAGCCAGTCATCATAATCCATATCAAGATCAAAAGAATAGGTATAGATGGGCTCACGCGTACTGGTTTTTGTTACACCGGAGGCCGTTTTTTCTGTAGAATATTTTTTGCTGGCCTTGTCTGATGTTTCATAATTAAAAGACAAAAAGTCCAGCGGATTTAATGAATAACTCTGATAGATCTTATGATAAACATCTTCATTCTCAATCTCAGATGTTGACGGATTTCTTTTAATTAAACTGGTTTCATCGTTGGTCTCTATTTTATTAATAATAAAAAAATCATCGCTCAAAAAATCTATGTATTTAGTCAGATAAAGATTAGAAAATCGGTAATCGTTTTTTCGGTAATATTCATCTCTGGTCCGGTTATCTAAAAACTTACGTGAATATCTAGTATCATAGCCAAAAGAAACTAGGTCAAACGGCCGCAAAACCGTGTTAAGGTTATTGCCGCGGGCAATATCCGGTGCCTGAGAATAAAGATCGGAAGCAATATTAGAATAAGTATCATCAAAATGAACATAAAGATCCTGAAAAACAGCATGCTGCCATTCAACAGGCCGGCGGAAAGTAGCGCTCAAAACTTGTTTTTCATCTTTGCCTAAAGTTCGTCTTAGATCATTATAACTTTCATTAGATAATGAGGTCTCTTTAATATAGTCGCTTTTTTGCACTTCGGCAGAAAGATCAAACGCCCAGGGATTAAAGCGGACTATTTCCGAGTAAGCCTTAGTCTCATTGTTATAGCGTAAATATTCAAAACGATTATCCAGATTTTGCTCTAAAGAAGTTGTAAAAGAGAGTTTCTGGAATGGCTGATAAATATTTTTCAGGCTCCGGTTAAAGTTATACCGCTGAAAATAATTTTCTTTATCAATAACATCATCAAAAGATTCCGCATTTTTTAAATAAAAATTAGTCCTAAAAAAATCAGGCCCAACATCCATTTTCATATTGTAATCATAGGCAATAGTATCAATTGAATAACCTTCTTTATTTTCATCCGGCAAAGTAACATCGGTACGGTTAGCCTCAACGGCAACTTTATCGCGGTTATCGTTAAACCCATAATTAACACTATACTTTTGTTTGGTAGTATCTTTATAGCGTTCCGGTGTATCAGCATTATAAGACTGATCTTTTCTAAAATTTTCAACATAAGAATAGACTTCCATCTTTTCGATCGGCCGGGCTTTAACCTCTACTTTTTGCGCTTCAGTACCGGCAGTGTAAAGTGAATGGCTATCGCCAACAGGATCATATTTACTGTTTACCGTCACATAAGAAAGTGTAATATCCGCTTTACTGAACTTTGTAACAGCATCTAATTTTACCGCCTGACCTTTGGTCTCCATTTCCTCAAGATCGCTGGCACTGTTATCATAATAAGAAAATTGGACCCTGATATTATCAGTAGTATTTAAAACCATCGTGCTATTAAAGCGCAGATAGGCATCGCTGTAGTTAATTGTGTATTTATCATTACGCCCAACCAAAACATCATTGACATAAACAAGTTCACTGTCTTCAACAACCTCTTTGCCATCTATTAAGGTAATAGCCTGTCCCGACTGGCCATTACCTTGGGTAACATAGAGCCCATCCGTGCGAATGCTACGCTGATATTGTTTAACAGATTCATTGTACTCTACAGCAAACTCTAAATGTTTATTGGGTTTAACATTGACCTTGGTACCGTAAGTTTTATGTAAAACATCGCCGGGATCAGGATTCTCAGAGCCAGAAATTTTATAAGTTAACCGGAACTCAGTACCCGAAGGGAAAGAATAGTCAGATCTAAAATCAACAGTACTGTTAGACGTAATAAAAGTAATAATACCTTTTTCCCAGGCCAACGGATCGTCAGCAACAACCGCTTTGGCATTGCTGTCTTTAGGCCATAAGCCGTCAGCGGTTCTCTCGCCAATAACATAATCCTGCTTATAGGTCAAAAGCCGGTAGCGGTCTTCGCCAGGCAGTTTATATTCTAAAGATTGGATCGTTTCATAAATTATTGCCCGATTAAGATTTAAATAAACCGTACTGCCTATACGGCTGTCACTATCTCCAGAAAAATATTTAATTGGTGCATTAACCGCCGCACCTTTTTTGAAAGCAACACTAATTTGTGAAGCGGTATAGCTATTGCCGGTAATAACCAGCTGACCATTGTAATAGCTAAAAGAATAATTAGTAGTGACCTTGACATCATCCAAATACAACTCAAAACTATTATCAATGATCGGTAAATATTTACTGGCAATATTTCCGGTAGTAACACCGTTAGGAGAAGGAAGGCCGTTAGAAATAATTGAGAGGTCAGAATCTGTGCCTTTTAAAACAACCGACTCTTCACCGGAAGATTCCGCCGAACGGGCCGACTGCTGAACATAAAAAGAACTGATATTAAATTTTTCTTCTTTTTTGCTGAGCTCTTTTTTATTGGCTATCTCATAATAATTATAATTAGTAACCACTTGTTCAACCGCCGAGATTTTCCGCTTGAAAACGATCTCCCCTTTTTTATAATTAACGTTATAGTCAATACCCTCGATCATCAATATATCGCCGATCTTTATTTCTATGGTGCCTGGCACAATATTTTTTTGTGAAAAAGTATATGGCCCTTTAGTATCTTTGCCGTTAAAAACTTCTTGTGTAAAAACAGATTTTTGATAAACGTATTCAATCTGCACATCTGAAGAAACAGAAACATTTTTATTTAAAAATGTTAAAACACCGGTACTATAATCTACCTTATAGTCTTTTTGACTGGTTAAAAGAATGCCGTCAACAGCCACCGTGTCAGAAAAAGAAACTATCGGTGTTTTTGTTAAATTTATTTTTTTTATATAATCTATCTCTTCCGGCACAACATAAAAAAATATCCTTCTAGAAACTTTGCTTTTGTCGGCCAATTCAATTATCAAATAACAATAATTAATTCCAGTGGCAAAATCATCCGTAATTTCCTGTTCACAATAATAGCGGCCATTGGAACTTTCTGCTTTTTTATAAAAACTCCTGAACTGAACCTCTACGCTATTAATAGAGGCTACCGCCGGCAACAGCTCAAAAGAAAACAGCGAGCCACGGGCAAAAAGATCTTTTTTAAAGCTGATCACCCCTTCGGGATAGATAATTTTATAACCATCTAAAAAATTAATGCTGGCAACATAACTATCATACGTAACTATTACCTCTTCTGTTATTGTTCTGGTAACAAACGCCGGTAAAAAATGTTCAGCTGCGTCTGCCGATGACACTATGAGTTCTACAGTATCAGGACTACTAACAACCCCATTGGCAGTAGTTGTTGACGGTTCCTGTAGAACACTCTCCTCAGAAAAAAACGGCGGGCCCTCAATATCAGCCGGAGCATTTTCAATTCTGCTTTCCGTAACAATTTTTTCTATTTGAATACTCTTAGTTAAAACAGCCGGGGAAAAAACCAGTTCAAGATCTTTAGCAAGAGAGTATTTTTTACCTTCAAATGTAACTTGCAATTTATCTTTTCCCTCTGCAGGATAAGGAAAATTTGATTGAAAAAGTTCTCTGTTCCTGGAAAAAATTCTTTTTTGATTATTGGCCGTATAGGCCGAAACCTTTTTTAATTCGCTATGGCCTAAACTTAACACATAACTATTGTTATCGGCATCATATCTAACGGCAGTATTATCAGCTATCTCATGCCAAAAAGGAGTTTCCACCGTCTCTGCCGTCTCTTTTTTATACTTATCCACAATAGCTGCAGTAGCTATTCTCTCCTGCGGCACAGTTAAATGCTGATATTGATGCTGAATACCCTGGAGTCTGACTTTAGAAGAGATCGGCAAAAAATCTTCTATCGGATCAAGATACTCATAATAACCGCTGACCACTTCTGTAACAGAAATTATCCGATTAAAAATGATCTTCCCTTCATAGTAGTCTATAGAATAGTCATCTTCAGAAATATCATCGCCATTAATGCGGACTTTAATACTGCCCTCTAAAATATTGCTCTGGCCAAGCGAATATTCTTTTTTACCGGCACCTTTAAAACTAAATTCTTTTTTATGCGAACGCTCTTCACCGTAAATAAATTTCAGTTGATTGTAATCGCCGTTGTAATCGGCATAAATACCGTCAATATTTTTATTAACACTAAAAATCTCACCATTCTTTAAAGAAGCGTCATATTTACCAAAGTAAACAGAGAACCTATCATACTCCACATAAATATCGGTTTCCTGCGGAATATCTGGCTCCTGCATGATCTTATAGCGAATATATAATTTAGGATTGATCTGCCCCTCAATATCTAATAAAAGACGGTGCCGAAACCCATCATAGACCTTAACAGACGCAGGAAGATTTTTATATTCGGATGTATTCTCATAGTAAGAAGCGTCGCCGCTTTGTTCTAACTTGTTAAACTCCAGCTCCTCATAACCAGAAATATCAACTTGCGGATAATCGCGGTTCGAGTTGAATTTTGAACTTCCGCGACCCATTGGATCTTTAGCTAAAACAACACCAAAAAACAGTACAATTAAAAAAATTGTCTTAATAAAAAGCTTTTTATTCGAGCAGATAAATGGCACGTTCCCCCCACAAGAACAGCTCAACATCACAATAAATGAATGTTAACTTATATTTAATATATATAATATCATCAGATAAAAAATATTACCAGTATATGACAGTTAATCAATAATTAACAAAATATTACTTTTTTATCAATATTTTTAGTATTTTATTACTTAAAAGCCCCTGTGTTTTTTTGTATGCTCGCCAGGTCTCGCCGGCATTCAAAGAATGTTTAAGTCCTGAATCAGTAGCTAAATAGATCTGCAAATTATCAACATAAATATCATGAATGCCAAAATTATCTAGACCCGCAGTTTTATCATAAACTACCCAGCTCTTTCCTTTGTCGGCAGTTTTATAAAGGCCATTGTCAGCAGCCAACCAGAAAGTATTTTTAGCCGGATCAAAAAACAAACTGGTAAACTTATTGGCGCCCAGCACATCGACCTTTTCAAAATTACAATAAAAACCCTCAGCAGTTATTGCGTAAATGTCCTGCCCGGCAACGACCAGGTCTTTAACCGTCAGCGGAAGCTCGCCAGCAAGACGCCATTCAAAAATATTCATTGTAGCTACTTTGATAGATTTATTGTCTAAAGCATAGATCTTGGAGCCATAAATAACCGCTTTTTGAAAATTATTATCAGCGGCAATATTAACAAAGCGGCTGTTTTCCGTAGCCAGATAACAGCCATCCGCTGCGGCCAATAAAACATTCAAACCATCTAAATGAACGGTATTTATTTTTTTATTTTCTAAAAATACAACAAAGGTCTTCATATTATCGGTAGAAACAGCCAACCCTTTATCTGTAGCCAAGTAATACTTACTGCCGCTGATCGCCAGATCATTAAAAGTTGATGAAGGGAGATTATTTTCTGAACCCTTTTGCAATTTACCTTCCCAGGTCTTGCCGTTATCTAAACTGAACGAGAGCCCGCGATCGGTTAAGGCATATATTTTTGTGGTGCTTTTTGGCACACTCTCTTCCATTACATCTTTACTCGTTAAACCGCAACCTATCACCAATAAAAGCAAACCGCCAATTAAAATATTTCTTAAGAACATTATTTCCCCTCCTGGTTTTAAAATATTTTAACATATCCAGCGCTTCTTTTCCTGACGAAGACAGTTAATTACGCTATACTACCCCCCTATGGAAGAGCAAATTAAAGAACGTCTCGATATTTTAATTATGAGAAAATTCAATATCAGCCGAACACAGGCCGCCAGGTTAATTGATGAAGGGAAAGTGACCGGCACTAATGGAAAATTAAGATCCAGCACTAAGTTCAGTGCCACTGAATTTGCGGCCTTAACAATTGAACCGCCGGTCATTAAAGAGAGTTCTGTCCAGGCGGAGAATATTCCACTAAAAATAGTTTACCAGGACAGCGACCTGCTGGTTGTTCATAAACCTGCAGGAATGGTCGTTCACCCCGCTTGCGGCAACTACAGCGGCACCATGGTCAACGCGCTGCTTTTTCACTGCCACGATCTCTCCGATATTGGCGGCATTAAAAGACCTGGCATTGTCCACCGCCTGGACAAAGATACCGAAGGCCTGCTGGTAGTTGCTAAAAACAATAAAACTCATCAAGCTTTAAGCAAACAATTTGAGAAACACTCTATCACCAGAAAATACCTGGCTTTAGTCAGCGGCGATCTACCAAAAAACGAAGGGACCATTACCGGTAATCTGGCCCGCAGCAGCGCCGACCGCAAAAAAATAACTGTTGTGCAAAATAAAGGGAAACACGCCGTAACTCATTATAAAGTTATGAAAAGACATAATACCGCTACACTGGTGGAAGTTGAACTGGAAACTGGCCGCACACACCAAATTAGAGTTCATTTTGCTCATTTACAGCACCCCTTGGTCGGCGATATAGTTTATAATAAAGAATATGCCAAAAAAGAAAGTTCTTTAAAATTAATGGCGTTTAAGTTAGGGTTTATTCACCCGACAACTAAAAAATATCTTGAATTTACAGCGGAGCTACCTGAATGGGTAAAAAAATATTCTTAATAATTATTCTCTTTTATTTTCAGTTATTGTCGGCTGAAATTACAGAGTTCGGCAAAATAGTTGATCTCTCCGGCGAACTGACAATCTCAAGAAACAACAAAATAGTTCAGCCGATCAACTCCAGCCGGATCTATCTTGGCGAAACCATTAAAACAGGGCCAGCTTCTTTTTTAAAAATAAAAAGTAATTTTGATAATTATCTGCTGCTCAATGAACAAACCGAAATAAAAATATTATCGGCTAAAAATTTTCTTATTCTTCAAGGCGAATTATATATAGACAGTTACGCCAGCGAAGAGTTTATTATCAGTTCTTTAGGCCAAACCAACAAAATATCGGGCAGCAGTATTCTGGCCGATACAGCAACAGCAAAAAAACTGACAGCAAAAAACAAAGAAGAGCTTAGTTGGATTGACGAACAAAACTTCATTTATTTAGACAGAACAGAAAAAGAAAAAAAAGACCATTATTCAGCATTAGGTAGAACCGCTGTTTTTCCCGGCTGGGGGCACTATTATCTGGAAAACAAACTAAAGGCCTACCCAATGTTCTTAGCCAGCAGTTATCTGCTCTATAATGCCCTGACCATCAACCCCGGCAACTGGTCTTCTGATGAACTGCATGAGATCATGTATAATAAAAAACAACAGTTCCAGCAGATCTATTTAGCTTACTGGCTCTGGGCAATGTTTGACACTTATTACGAAACCAACCTTTACAACAGCCGGCTCTCTGTTTCTGCCCAGGAGATTAAGGTCTCAGTCATTAATAAAAATTTTTAAGGAGCAATATGCGTTTAGTTATCGATGTCGGCAATACCAGTATCAGCTGCGCTATTTTTGAAAGATCCAAATTAAAAAAAATTTTTGATCTAAGAACAGCAGAGCATCAAAAATTCAAGATCAATAAAAAAAATATCTCTAGCGTTATTTATGCTTCTGTCGTTCCTGCCGTTGATAATTTTTTTAGAAATTATTTTAAGGACGATCACTTTATTGAATTGTCATATAAAAATATCCCTTTGATCAAGATCGGACTGCGGAATAAAAAAGAGATCGGCATCGATCGGCTAGTCAACAGCGTTGGCGCGGCATTGCTATATAAAACCCCGGCGATCATTGTAGACTTAGGCACAGCGACAACTTTTTGTGTTGTTGATCAAAAAAATATCTACCGGGGCGGCCTGATCTGCCCGGGGATCAAGATCTCCGAAGAAGCCCTGCATCAAAGAACGGCTAAACTGCCCTTGATCAAAATAAAAAAACCGGCCAAAAACATCGTTGGCACCAGTACCTTAAAAGCCATGCAGGCCGGCCTTTTTTTCGGCTACCAATCGATGATCGAGGGGATATTATTAAAACTAAAAAAGAAATTAAATGTAAATTACAAAATTATTGCGACCGGCGGTTATGCCGATCTAATTGCCAAAAAGCTGGAACCTTCTTTTGATATTATTGATAAACAGCTAACACTAAAAAGTCTTAATTTGATAGGTGACTTGCTCAAAAAATAAGATCTTAATTAACACCCATGGTTATTTTAATAGGATAATCCCCAATATTCAGTTCATATTTAAAACTAGTCTCTTTCTTCTCTTTTTTCTTCAGTGCTTCGTTAATTAATTGTTCTAACATTTCTATTTGCATGATCAACCTCCCGACAATGAGCTGTCTTAAATATTGAAAAATATATGCCAGCTTATCGGGGTAAAAAGAGCTCTTTTCTGTCCATTTTTAAACTTTTCAGGTAAAATTTGCACAATATGGCAAAAATAATCTTTTATCTCTTTTTAGCCGGATTTAGGCCTTTTTTCATCTTCTTGCCAGGCGCCTTGGCGTTTATTGTTATTGGCAAACTGTCACTGTGTTTATATTTTATTTTAATCATTTCGCCGTTAAAAAAAGTTATTGCCAATAACTTAGACTTGATTTATGGCAAGGGCAGCGGCAAAAAAATGGTCAAGCCTTATTTAAAAAAAATGTCACGCTATGTTTTTGAAATTTTAAATTTAGGTGAGCTGCGCAGCCAGTGGCTCAAGAAAATATTGCGGCTGGAAGGAAAAGAAATTCTTGATCAAGTCGTGGCCGGCGGCCAGGGCGGTTTATTGCTCTGTATGCATTGCGGCAACTGGGAACTACTGGCCAGAAGTCTGGCCCTGTCAGGGTATCCATTAACGGCTATTGTTAACAGCCCCAAAAATAATTTTTTCATTCAATTTATGGACAAAACTAGAATAAAAAACAAGGTCAAATTAATTAATATTAAAGAAGAGAATATGTTCCGGTCCACGCTGAAGGCTTTTAAAAACAATGAACTGGTCGTCTTAGCAGCCGATACCGGCGCGACCGATAGCGATAAAAATATCCCCTTAAATTTTTTAGGCAAAACTCTACCGGTAGCCAGCGGCTGGGCTTCGCTAGCATTAAAAACTGGGACACCGGTCATACCAATTACTATTATCAGCGGACAGCAAAAACCACTCCATTTAGCCAAAGCCTATGAAATAATTAATCCACAAAATTTTAAAACAGAAGAAGAGCTTCTGCAAAAAGCGCTGGAAATATTTGAAGCACACATTAAAAAACATCCAGATGAATGGCTGCTGCCGCTTTCGGAAAGCGAAACAAAAAAAACCTTTGGTTAATTGGCTTAATACCCTAGATATTCAATAACTAAATTATTGGTACTGACCTCGCCGGCAATCAAATTGCCGCTGGTTACACTACTAAAAGACAGGGCCTCTTCCGCTTTATTAATGAGATAATTGCGCTCCGTATAATAGCTCTCGGTACGCGCCATTTTTCTAGAAAAACTGCCATACCAGGCAACCAACAAAAGAAAAAAGATCGCCGCCAAACTGACCGCAATTAAAATTTCCAGATAAGAAAAAGCTTTTTTCATATTAAAGCGGCTCGCTGCGCAAAAGACCGGTAGCTGGTGCTAAAACTATTTTATAGCGTTGTTTGTTCAAATAATAAAGATAGAGCGTCCCGGCATATTTAGTATTGCCGTTAAGCGTAAACCCGAGCTTAGGCCCTTGTAAAGAGAAGCCCTGGCCGAGAATAACTTTACGCGGCAATTTTCCCGGCACAACAACAGAAAAAAAACTACCACTAGATTCAATTATAACATCATCATTGGCCGCCAATGCCTCACTACGAGCCAATTCTAGTTGAGACATAATGATGGACAACTGGCCATTAATTAAACTTTTTTCCTGAACTTTTTTAAAAGAAAGGACCCCCACCAGTAAAAAAAAGGAGGTGATTGCTAAAACAATTAAAACTTCCAGTAAACTAAAACCTTTTTTGCCAGGCATTAAAACCCCATTAAAGAGAAATACCAATTGATAATTTTATCGGCCGAGAACCTGGTTAAGAAAAAAGCAATAACAATAAATGGGGCAAAAGGAAAGACCGTCTCTCTATTAACTTTTTTTAACAAGATCAATATTATTGAAAATAAAGCGCCGATAATAAAAGAAAGATACATTAATAAAATAAAGTTCCTGGTATTAAAATAAAAAGCCATTATAAAAAACAGAATAATATCGGCCCGGCCAAAAACCTCTCGTTGATAATAAAATTTTTCCAGCAAAATAATAAACAAATAAAATATCAAGATCATCAGCAGATTCTGTAGCGGCCAAAAATAGGCAGGATAAAGATCATAAAGTACAAAAAATAAAAGTAACAACATAAAAGTATAGGGAATCTCCCGGTAACGAAGATCCGAGAAAAAAATAACGACCAAAGTTAATGACAAGCCAATTAAAGAGAAGGGCAGCTTATAAAACAACATTAATAAAGTCAGTCCAATAAAAATTATTTCCAGCAAAAAATAATAGGGTGTTATCTTTTTTCCGCAATATCGGCAATTTCCCTTTAAAAAAAGATAACCAAAAAGCGGCAGCAGATCAAGCCAGTTCAATTGCCGGCGGCACTCAGGACAAAAAGAACGGGCCGGTTTAAAAAGAGAAATACCATTATTTAAACGATAGATCAGCATGCCAAAAAAAGAAGCGGCCACAGCTGACAATAAAAAAGCCCATAAAATTTTCATGAGAAAATTATCTCAAAAAAAAAGAGAACCGTCGAACTTAAAACCTGATCAGTTTGGCTTTTTCGGTAATGCCGTCAATAGCGGAGATCTCCTGCAGGACATTCTCCGGAATTTCAGAATCGACGTTGATCAGCATGACCGCATGTCCTTTTTTCTGATCACGACCTACCTGCATACCGGCGATATTAATTTTATTCTTGCCTAAGATCTCGCCTAGTTTACCAACAATACCCGGCTTATCCTGGTTGTTGATTTTTAGCAAATTACCTTCCGGTACAGCTTCTATTTTATAGCCGGCCACCTCTACAATACGCTCACCTATTGAAGCGTAAAGAGTTCCGGTAACGCTTTTGGTTCTGTCCCCATCAAGGACCTTGATAGAAATGGCATTTAAATAATCGGACTTATTCTCTACTTTACTTTCTTTAATTACAATATTTTTTTCTCTGGCAAAAATAGGTGCGTTAACAAAGTTAACATTTCCTTCCGGGTTAATAGACTCCAAAACACCTTTTAAAATTATTGTAGAAAGGGGCGCCACATTGAGCTCGGCCAATTCACCAAAATAAGTAACTTCAATGCCGGCAAACTTCCCTTCAATAACCTGACCAATATACTTGCCGAGCTTTTCTGCTAAGTTAATATAAGGACGGACCGGATCAATTAAAGCCGGCTTCATTGTCGGAATATTGACCGGTGCCGAAGGATCACCGCCATTGAGAACTTTAACAATTTGCTCAGCTACATCAACCGCCACATTGACCTGCGCTTCAGTTGTAGAAGCACCCAAATGCGGCACGGCAACTACATTGTCGCAGTCAAAAAGAGGCGATTCTGTCGTCGGTTCTTTAGCAAAAACATCCACAGCGGCTGCAGCAACTTTGCCACTTTTACAAGCCTCTGCCAGATCATCTTCTACAATAATCCCGCCGCGGGCACAGTTAATTATCATGACCCCTTTTTTCATCAGCGCAAATTTATCTTTATTGATCATCCCTTGCGTTTCCGGTGTTTTAGGGATATGAAAGGAAATAAAATCAGCTGTTTTTAAAATATCATCTACCTGTTCAAAAAGCGCTGCGCCAATAGCCTCGGCATGTTCTTTGGAAGCAAAAGGATCATAAGCAATGACGTTCATCCCCAGGCCAACAGCGCATTTGGCAACATGTGACCCGATCTTACCAAGACCGACAATACCAAGAGTTTTGCCGTAAACTTCTATCCCTTTAAACTTAGCGCGATCCCACTGATGTTCTTTAACCAAACTGCAGTAAGCCTGCGGTATTTTTCTGGCCATAGCAAGCATCATGGCAATAGTATGCTCAGCAGCAGCAATAGTATTGCCTTCGGGTGAGTTAACAACAATAATACCTTTAGCTGTTGCTGCGGGCAGATCAACATTGTCTACGCCAACACCAGCCCGGCCAATTATTTTAAGCTTAGCCGCCGCGTTAATAATTTTTGGCGTCACCGTCGTCTCACTGCGAATAATTAACGCATCGTATTCCGGGATGATCGCAACTAGCTCATCCTCTGAAAGCCCCGGTTTTTGCTCAATAACAAAACCGGCCTGCCGAATAACCTCCAGCCCTTTTTCAGATAATTTATCACTCGATAATACTTTATATGTCATCTGCGATCACTCCCTGGATTTAATATTTCATCATAACATCTTGAACAGCCTGCACACCCTGCCCCCATTTAACGTTAACCTTAAGTCTGGTCAAAACCATTTCCAGACAAGCGATCATGGCAATAATTTCTTTGAAGTCAATATAGCCAAGATGCCCAACTCTGAAAATTTTTCCTTTAAGGTCACCCTGTCCGCCAGCTAAAGTAATGCCATAGTCTTCGCGCATAATTTTTCTAATTTCTTCGGCATCGATCCCTTCCGGAGCTTTAATGGCAGTAACGGCACGCGAAGCGCTATTGTCATCTTCATTTAATAACTTTAAGCCCATCGATCTGGCCGCGGCTCTTACCGCTTTCATCAACATTTCATGTCTGGCCATGACGGAATCAATCCCTTCAGCCAGCATCATATTGACAGCGGCAACCATACTGTTAACCAGCCCAACCGCCGGTGTCCAGGGCGTCTGCCCTTCGCGCGACTGATCGACAGCCGCTTTAAGATCAAAATAAAATTTAGGCAGATCGGATTTTTGAAAAGCCTCATAAGCTTTAGCAGAAACTGCCACAGCGGCTAATCCCGGCGGCACCATAAAAGCTTTTTGTGAACCGGCAATGGCAATATCCAAACCCCATTCATCAAATTTAAGCGGCGAAGCTAAAAAGCCGGAAATAGCATCGACAACTACTAAACAGCCGTGAGCTTTAGCTACTTTAGCGATCTCTTCCACATCATTAAGTACAGCTGTTGAAGTTTCATTCATTTGAAAAAGCACACCTTTAATTTTTTTCTCGGTGTCCTTAGTTAAAATAGCTTTAACCGCCGAAGGATCAACCGACTGACCGGCATAATATTCCAGCATTTCAACTTCTAAGCCGTAAGTTTTAGCTATCTTAGACCATCTTTTACCAAAGTTACCGACCGAAGCGACCAGCACTTTTTCACCTTTAGAAAAAGAACAGCAAACCGCCGCCTCCATACCGCCGGTACCGGAAGAAGTCAACAAAACAACATCCTGTTTGGTCTCAAACAGCTGTTTTAATTTTTCTGTAAGATCTTTCATGGTATTCTTAAAAGCACCAGAACGGTGACCGATCATATCTTTGGCAGCTGCTAAAGCAACTTCGTGCGGTACTGGTGTCGGCCCCGGGATCATTAAAAATGGACTAACAAATTTTTTCATTTCTGCCTCCCTGTATTTTGATCTGAAAAACTCTAAAAAATAATCCTCTAAAAGAGAGTGAATTATAAAACTATTAAGCAAGTTTAGCAATTGAAAAATATAGAAAGATAAAAAGAAGTTCTTGTCTGCTTGTTTTTTGGGAGCAGTGTAACTTTATTTAAGGCTAGATAGAGTAAATAAGTTCCTATTTAGCCAATAAAAAGCTCTCTATTGTCAAACATATAGGAGCGCGGCGTCCAGCCTTTGTCATCTGGAGGGTTTTTTGCCACAAACTCAGAAAAACCGGTAATTTTAGCCTCTAAGTTATCCAGCTGATGCAGAACAACTGCTTCCAGTGTCATGGGCGTTTTTACCGCGCCGAATTCCGGCAAACCGTGATGTGAAAGGATTAAATGTTCCAGCTTGATCTTTTTTAAATTATCAAAAGTACCGAGTGAATCAATCTTTTTATTGATCATTAAAAAAGCCTGGGCAATATGCCCAACGAGCTTCCCTTCTGTAGAATAATTAAAAGCCCTAGCATATTCCAGTTCCGAGGTCTTGCCAATATCATGCAAAATAACACCGCTCAACAACAGATCTCTATTAATAGCGGGGTATTCACCGCAGACAAAAAGCGCTAAAGTGAGCAAATTACTGGTATGTTCTAAAAGGCCGCCCAAACAGGCGGAGTGCATATTGACCGCCGCCGGCGCTTTTTTGAATTTTGCCACAAACTCAGCATCGGTAAAAAAAGTCTGTAATAATTTTTTATAATCAGGATCATTAAAGCTATCTACTATCGCTAATAGGTCGGCAAACATCTTATTAATATCTTTAGCCGTGTGCGGAATAAGGTCAGCGAGATCGTATTCATTAGCTTCTGCGATCTTTATTTTTTTTATATTTAACTGTAATTTGGAATTAAACTCACTGACATCAGCATAAACACGCACAATAGCATTTTCAACGATCAAAGGATAAATATCGGCAAAAGAGTCCCACATCCGCCCCTCGATCTCGCCACTGCCGTCGACCAACGTCAGCACAACATACTCACTGCCGGTCCTGGTGACTTTTTTATCTCTGGTCTTAACAATAAAAACAGCGTCAATAATCTCTTCTTTTTTCAGATCTTTGATCATTTTTTTAGCCATTAAATTGTTACCTCTTCTTTTATTCGCTCTATTTTAACCGGCTGATATTTTTCATCAAACTCCAGATAAACAGCGTTAAAAACGGTCCGACCTTTTTCCGGCACGGAAAAACGCTCCGAAGTACCGCGCAAAAAACGCTCAATGGCCGCCTCTTTATCCATACCTAAAACACTCTCCTGGGCGCCGACCATGCCGGCATCGCTTATATAGGCGGTCCCGGGCGCTAAAATAATTTCATCGGCGGTTTGAACATGAGTGTGCGTGCCAATAACCGCGGAAACCCGGCCGGCAAAATAATGGGCAAAAGCTTGTTTTTCAGATGTCGCCTCGGCATGAATATCAACTAAGCAAATGTCATATTTACCGGCAAGCTCTTTGAGCTGGGCCTCTAAGACCTGGAACGGACAGTCCAGATGATAATTAACAAAGACCCGGCCCATTACATTAATAACACAAAAACGGACGCCGTTCTTTTTAATGATCTTGACGCCGCTGCCATGGAGACAAAGCGGATAATTCAACGGGCGAACTAACTTTTCCATTTTATCTATTTCGGTCTTGGTTTCTTTTTTGTCCCAGATATGATTGCCGCTGGTCAAAAGATCGATCTGCAGTTCATTGATCAGCGTATCATAAACCTTTAAAGTAATCCCAAATCCGGCGGCGGAATTCTCGGCATTGGCAAGGACCAGATCAAAATTATATTTTTTCTTAAGTTCCGGCAGCACCAGCGCTGCCGCTTTCCGGCCAATTTTACCGACAATATCGCCAATAAATAAAACTTTAAACATTGACATTATTTAGCAAATTCTTGCACTCTGGTCTCTCTAATAACAGAAACTTTTATCTGACCGGGATATTCCATTTCTGCTTCTATTTTTCTGGCAATATCACGCGCCATTTTAGCAGCACCTTCATCGTCAACTTTTTCTGGTTTCAACATTACGCGTATCTCGCGACCAGCCTGAACAGCAAAGCTCTTTTCAACACCGTCAAAAGAATTAGCAATACCTTCCAGCTTAACAAGCCGTTTGACATAATTTTCCACAGATTCACTTCTGGCACCTGGTCTGGCCGCAGAAAGAGCATCGGCAACCAGGACAATAACCGCTTCCACCGTCTGCGGCTGAATATCTTCGTGGTGAGCCACTACCGCGTGAATAACGTCTTCCGACTCGCCAACTTTTTTGAGGATCATGCCGCCAATTTGCGCGTGTGTTCCCTCTTGCTCAAAATCGACCGCTTTGCCGATATCGTGTAACAAGCCGGCCCTTTTAGCCAGACGATAGTTAACACCCAGCTCCTGAGCAATAAAGCCGCTCAAGTGAGCAACCTCAATAGAGTGCTGCAGACAGTTCTGGCCATAACTTGTTCTGTATTTTAAGCGACCAATCAGAT
>CAYUXF010000014.1:21195-30045 GCA_964448755.1 uncultured bacterium | reverse complement strand
TGTTATATAATTATTGCGTTATTTGGGGGGAGAATGTTTTTAATAACAAACTCCAGGTTATTTTTTAGGCAAAGAAAATTTAATAAAGTAAAGGGCGACCTTTAAGTTTTTAGTTTTGTTCTGGGGGGAGCAAATGGCAATAATTAAGGCACAAGATTTTGAGAGAGTTCAACGCGGCGAGCTGACTATTCAGGAGCTAAAACAACGCAATGAACGGACCGCCAGTTACGATAAAGAGCGCAGTAATTTCCGTCAAAAACTTAGTGAATTTTCCGCTAGCACAGCCAATAAAACCGGCCAGAAAGATGAGATCCTCCGCTTAAAAAACAAAGTGATGCTTTTAGTTGCTTATAACAAGCGCGCCGAGAATGAGATACTCCGTTTGCGTCAGTATTTTGAACAGGAAAATAATAAAAATAAAAACACGCAATTAAAATTAGAGCTTTTACGCAAGAGGATCGAGAAAGAACAGAGCTATAAAGAAGCGGCCTTGACCAGAGAAAATCTTTACCAAAAAGAGCGCCAGGACCGTGAATTGTTATTAAAAAAAGCTAAAGTGTTAGCGGATAATTTAGCGCTGCAGCTTGATAAAAAACAACAGGACCTCAATTTTTCTGTTAGTGAAAGTGAAAAGCTGCAAAAACAGATCGTCAGCGAACAAGTGGTTTTGAGAAAAACCGAATACGAATTAAACTTATTGAAGTCTGCTCACGAGGCGGCGCAACAGGAACTGAGCAGTGAAAAAGTAAAAAACATTGAGACTGCCGGCATTTTAGCTGAACTCAACGAAAAACTAAAAGTATCGGAAACTACCAGCGAAAAAACCAAAGCGGAATTAGCGCAACTGCAGGAACAGCTCAACCTCGCCAATGCCCAGAAAAACGAACTGACCGAAAAGTTAAACGAATCGGTCGTGGAAAAAGAGGCTTTAGCGGCAAAATTACAAGAGGCTCAGTCACTAATAGAAGAGACAGAGAAAAAACTGAATGGCCTTCAGGCAGAGCAAACACAAAGTATAGAGGCAGGTCAGTTATTGCGGACAGAGATCATGGAATTGACCGGTAAATTGACAGCGGCAGAAAAGAGAATTGTGGAAATAGATACGCTGTCTAAAGCTGATCAGGAAAAATTATCGGGCCAGGAACGCGAAATTAACAGTTTAAAAGAGACGCTGGCTAGCGACCGGTCCAATTTAAATCAGGAGATAGTTTACTTAAAAGCGCAGTTGGTTGAGGCGGAAGAAGATCTGGCAGTACTCAACAGACAACAGCAAATTGACCAGGATTATATCAATAATTTCCAGGAAGAGCTGTCTGCTTTTAAGAACACTATTAGACAGGACAAAGAGGCTATTATCAGGTCTAACCGCGAGATCGCCCGTTTGAACCAAAAGATAGACGAAATAGAGAAGGGCACTACCGATAAATTAATAGAAAATACAATGCTGAAAAAAGAGGTAGATGCTTTAAAGAGAAAAATAGAACTGATCGACAAAAAAGAGGCGGAGCTGTTGGAGGCGGAAGAAGAGATCGCGGCACTTGGCTATGAGCAAAAATATTATCAAGAACAGGTCAAATCTTCCGAGCAAAAAATAGCCTTAATTCAGAAAAAATTATCTAAACATGAATTGATTGGCCGGAAAATCCTGGAGATGTTAAAAGAACTCTATGATGCACCGGAACTGGCCGAAGAGTTGGTAGTAATAACCGAACCGGCAGTGACAATAAGAAGTAAGAAAGAGCTGGAGAATATTGAATTTAAAGAGAAGATCGTTCTCTTAAAAGACGGACGTGATGAAAAGAAGGTCATTAAACTGGAAAACCAGCGGATCAAAGAAAAAAAGTCCAAAGTTATGACGCCAATGCTTTTTACGATATAGCGGCTGAACCTAAGGGACGCCGGCAAAACAGCAAATAGTCACTTTTTTGGCTCCCGCAGAATTCAATATTTTTTCGATAGCGGCAGTTGTGCTGCCGGTAGTGATGATATCGTCAAATAACAGCAAGTGTTTACCTTTAATTAACACTTCTTTGTTTTGCCAGAGACCAAACGCAGTTTCTGCCTGTTTGGCGCGGGCTTTTTTCTCTAAAAGATAAGATCTTTGGGTATGATGTTTTCTAAAAACCAGATCGTTTCCTATTGGTATTTTGTGAAATTGAGCAAATTTTTTAATTAATTCCAGTGCTTGATTAAAACCTCGCTCTGTTTCACGCAGAGGATGGAGCGGAACCGGGATGATCATGTCCGGTTTTTGAAAAAAAGAGAGATTTTTAATTATTTTTTCTGAAGCTAGCGATAAAAGACGTAGATCTTTTTTATATTTAATACCGGCAATAAAGCTCTTCATTTTTTCTGTATATTCATATAAAACGATCAAATTTTTGTTATGATTATCCGGATAATTTTTAAAAATTTGCTGGTCACACTTTGTGCAGATAATTTTTTCGCTGCCGAGTATCTCGCCGCAAACAGCGCATTTGGCCGGAAAAATAAACTGAAGAAAATGTTGATTTAATTTTGTTAATTCTTTTATTTTCACAATAAACCCTTAACGAGTTCAATTTAAAAAAAGTTCTTTTTACATTTTTCTTAAATATGCTAGTATATTATGTTTTAATTATTCATCCGGGGGGTTAGTGTGTTTACAGAGCTGCGCTGGTCAGAGTTTATTCTTTCAATTTTAAATGGGCCACAGGGCAATCTTCGTTATATTCCCAGAGTGGAAAATTCCGGTACTTTTATGTCTGCTATTGCTGAACTGGCCAATCAAAAAGGCGGCAAGGTGATAATTGGCTTTGATAAAAGCAACTACCAGTTACACGGTGTGCGCTTTGAAAAGAGCTGGCTGAAAGCTGTTATAGAAAAAGAGATCACACCGCGGCTGGATTTTGATATTAAATTAGTGATCCATAATAGAAAAGTATTGTATATTATTGATGTTCCGGAAGGGGTCACTAAACCGTATCAATTTTCTTTGCAGCAGAGTGTCCCGGAAATTAAGCCGTTGCCTATTACAGACGAAGTTCAAAAATCGTCACGTCAATCAACGATCGTAAATAACATAGAATTATTTAGTTCACCGGCAGAAAATAAAGAGCCAGTCGACAACGAAACCTCGAGTGAAATTTTGTCAGAAAGAGAAAAAAAATGCTTAGCATTTATTAAAGAAAATACGGAAATAACTAATTCTCAGTATCGTGACCTCAATGGTGTTTCGCATAAAACGGCCCATAATGAACTGTCACATTTAGTCAAAACAGGTGTTTTAAGACAAGAGGGGCAGGGGCGGACAACAAAATATTGCCTGAATTCAGAAAAAACAACAGCTAAAGAATTAACCGAGAGTGTGAATATAGAAAAAGATAATTCTGTAGCAGCACCTGCAGAAAACACAAGCAAAGATAACGCTGATAATATAATAGAGACCGATTATTCTTATCAGAAAATAGTTGAACCAGACTTTCAAATACCATCGCTTTTTGGCGCTGATATTGATGATGTAATCGGCAAGATCAATCCCTCGGTCTCAATAACCGATATTAGAAAAGCGGCACAGAGCTCACACATGAACAGCCATTTTAATGAAAATAACGATATTAACTTTGCGCCGCCAAGTTTTGATCCGGCAGAGGAGCAGGCTATTGATGAAGAGCTGGCGGAAGATTTTGGCAAAGAAGAGCAAACAGAAATTAAAGAGAATACTGTTTTTGAACAGATCGACGATGGTGATGATCTCTTAAAGCAGCTGGCGGAATTATACGAACAAATTAAATCTTAGCTTTTCAGCTGTTGTTTAATATAAGACCAGATGCCGCGCAATTGATTGATATTGATCTTGCCGGCATTGAGTTTTTTTCCTTCTTCGGAACACTCTTTTAAAAAAATATAGAACTGTTTGAGGTTCTGTAGCTCCTGCATGAAATTACGGGCTTTATCGAGTTCTTCCCGTGCGCAATTTTTAAGGTTTTGCTGCAGGGCGTTAATAGAATTATCCAGAGTTAACAAGGTATTATTGATATCGGCCAGGTAATTGTTTTTAATGAGCGTATGGGTAAAATTAAACGTATTCATTTCAGCCTGATAATAGTCGCGGCGGTCACCTTTGACCCAGATCTTTTTAACAGCGCCAAGCTCTTCGAGTTTTCTGATATTAACAGAGACATTTCCTTTACTGATAACAAGATCGTCGACGATCTTATTTAAAGAGACTGGCTCGACCTGTGTTTGCAGATAAGCAAAGATCTGTCCGGCAACTTTAGGTAAGCCCCAAATTTCAGCTGAATTAGCCATACCGGCCACAAAATTATCTATTACACTGGAGAGAGCGGAGGATTCATTAGTCATAAAAAAGCTCCTTTATTCCTGGATATTTAAATCGTTTTGAAAATTGTAAATACTTATGATTATCTTGTCAATTAAATATAAACAAAAAGAGGTATAATTGTATTATAAACCACTTTAAGACCGTTTTATTTCTCTTAATTATACATAATATATATTATGCGACGTTGTAAATTAAAGAATCAGAGCAAGGAGATGAACTTTCCTTGCTCTGATTCTACTAATTTTAGAAGTACAGATATGTAAAGATGCCGTAAAAGAAGTCTTTGATCGTTTTATTCTGGATATTTTCGATCAATTCCCAGGCATAGTCCTGACTGGTCTCGATCTCTTTAATGAACTCAATAATTGTTTTTTTCTCAATTACTTTTTCAATATCCGGCATTTTAAAATATTTACCCTCTTTATAAGCCAAATAAAATAACTTACCCCTCAAATTATCGTTAAGTGCTGTGAGATACTCTTTATCTTTAAACTTTTTCTTATTGCTGGTTTTATTGATGTCTCTGATAGTTGTTTTGATTATCTCCTGCTTCTCTTCCGTTAATTCAAGGATGTGATTGGCCATATAATCTACTTCTAATAACGATTTTTTAATGTTATTAACTTTGGACTTTTCTAAAATCAATTTTGTTAATTTATTTTCTTTACTGGCTACAGCCATGATATTCACTTCCTTTCAATTAAAATTTAGTATCTATACAGCACTATCGGATCGCTCTCTCTCATGCCATCGACAAGCTGAACTACATAAATTACTTCATAGTATTTAGTGGCATCAAGTTCTATTAAGAATGAGCCATTTTCTGCTGTTACTACTACACTGCCCATAATATTGCTGTCGCTAAATGGTACATTGCGAAAAGCTCTGACAGTTGCCCCTACTACTCCGGAATTAGCACCTGCTGCTATCCAGCCGCTAGTTGTTAATTCTATATTAGCTGTTGATACTGCGATACTTTTGGGCGCTAAGACAACTTCGCCTGAGCCGTCTGTTTCATCGTCTACTACTTTTTTAGTTGTGCCGCAGCCTGTGAACAGACCAAGTAATAAGGCAATTATTAAAATTAATATAAGATGTTTTTTCATTTTGTTCTCCCCTCCTTTGCTTTTTAATTCTGTGGAGAGAACTTCAGTTTATATGCCAATAAAGAAACTTTTTTTGCAGTTAAAATGTTTAAATCTGAACAATTTTGATCTAGATGTTGAAAATTGATATCTAGGCGCAAGGTATATTTTGCTCTAAAGCTGGGTATATATCTTTTTAACACGGTAAGGGAGGAATTAATATGAGCGAAAATCTCTCTATATTAGAAAAAATGTTAAATGAAAACAATAAAAAGAAAGAGATTAAGGTAAAAAAACTTAATTATAAAATGGACTTTGGGACAACCGAAGTTGTCATTAAAATGGGCTTAAATTAAAGCTTTTTTAAGTTTTTAGCGGCCAGCTCTTTTAAATAAGTGGTATTAAAATCTTCTGCTTTGACCACGATATTATAATATTTTTTAGCTTCTGCCTTATTGCCCTCTGCCGCATAGATATCCGCTAATTTATAACAATAAACATAATAAATATTTTTATTTTTTAAATATTTGGGATTATTAATAAAAAATAAATAACCCTTTTTTAATTCTGCTTGATTTCCGGTCCGTTCATACAGTGATATTTTTTGCCGGTAAATTTCCTGGCTGATCGTCTCATCTTTTAAATTAGCCGTCGTGGTCAATTGTGACAATAATTCAGCTGAACCGCTTAAATTATTGGCCCTGGCTAAAAGATCTGCCCTGTCTAGATCGGCATAGACCATATAAAAATTATCACTTGGCGCTTCACTATAATAGATATTTAAATATTCTTCTTGTTTAGCCCGATCATTATTTAATAAATGGAGTTTTTCTAAATAAAAAAGAGCGTCTAGCCTTTTATCGTCCTTGGGATAATATTTTAAATAATTATCAAAACTTTCAATAGCTATTTCACGATATTTGGGATAATTAATCTTTTGGGCCCGTAAATATTCTTGGTAGGCGCGTTTAAATTGTTTGTCGGCAGTGTTTTCCACTACTTTTTTTTCCGGAACTTTTTTGGATATGGCAGTCCCTTTTTTAGAGGATTTTTGCGTTTCCGGCTTTTCGCCCATGGCCGCCAATAAAGAGAATAAAATTAAACAATAAATAAAAAAACGCATGACAGCCCCCTTATATTTTAATATAACCCCTTACTTATTTTATAGCAAAAACACCTTTAACTATAGTCAGACTATCGGCTTGTTTAGTGTTTTTTGCGTAACATTTATAACTATAATCACCTTTTTTTAAGCCGGTAGTCGGCAATTCCCAGTATAAAGAACCGTCTTTATCTGTGCTGATAATCTTGCCATTTATTTGCTGAATAACCTGATTGTTACTGATGATCTGCAGTGTAGTTTTGTCTGTAGAGCTACTGGTTTTGATCTTAAGTCGGAAATCATTAGCATAAACAAAAGTATCTTGTTCTAAGATCGCCACTGCTGGCTGTGTTTTTGGGATAAAACTAAGTAATTTTTTAAAATTGCCGATGTTTTTGTAGCCAATAACTAATAAGATCAAGACTAAAATAACAGCTAAAATTTGTTTTAAAGGAAGTTTTTTAGCATGCTGGTCACTCTTATTGTTTTTTTGTGCCTGTTTTTTTAAGGCCTTTTCTATATCATCTTTTTCTTTAGCGGACTGTTCTTTTAAAACCGATGATTTTAAACCGGAGATATCGCCGTTGCCGGAAAATATTTTCTGACGATCTACCTGTTCTGCATTGTTTGACTGGGTATTGTTATTAATGACAGATTCTATATTATTATCAGATTTTTTTTCTGAAAAAAAAGAACCCTGCTCTTCGCCTGTTTGGTTTTCAGAATTATTTAGATCATTAGTGTTTTCCAGCATAAAACTCCTCTCGAACTATTAAAAATTTGTTATATTATAATTTTTGCCTATTTATAAATCAAGTTAATGGTTAGAACTTAAGATAATTTGCCACAACTAAACCGGCAAACACCAGAGACACCATATTCATTAACTTTAAAAGAATATTTAAAGAAGGACCGGAGGTATCTTTAAATGGATCGCCAACAGTATCGCCGGTAACTGCAGCCTTATGGGCAAAAGAGCCTTTTCCACCATAAGCCCCGCCTTCAATATGTTTTTTGGCATTATCCCAGGCCCCGCCGGAATTAGCCATAAAAATAGCTAGGATAAAACCGGTAGCCAGTGAAGCGGCCAGCATAGCAACAACGCCTGATGGTCCAAATAAAAGACCGACAATAACCGGAACAACTATTGCAATAAGCGAAGGGATTATCATCTCTTTTTGTGCCGCTTTAGTAGCAATACTGACACAAGATGCATAATCTGGTTCTACTTTGCCGCTCATTAATCCCTTGATGGTTTTGAACTGTCTTCTTACCTCAACTACTATTTTTTGCGCAGCACGCCCTACCGCCTGCATAGTGATACCGGAAAAAACAAAAGGCAATACTGCGCCTATAAAAAGACATATTAGTATACTAATATCGTTAATTGCTAAATTAAAGGTAAAGTCAATTTTTAATTTTTGAGCGGCATGGACTACTTCTTCCTGATAAGCAGAGATCAAAGCCAGTGCAGTCAATGCAGCTGATCCAATCGCAAATCCTTTGCCGGTTGCCGCAGTAGTATTACCGAGCATATCTAGAGCATCTGTGCGCTGACGGACTTCAGGTTTCATCTTAGCCATCTCGGCAATTCCGCCGGCATTGTCTGCGACAGGACCGTAAGCGTCCGTGGCCAGTGTAATTCCCAGTGTACTTAACATGCCAACAGCCGCAATGCCAACACCATAAAGGCCCATGGCGGGACTTTGATAACCACCGGCAAAAAAATAAGCTAACAAAATAGCAATACATACTGTTATGACCGGAATAAGCGTAGATGTCATGCCAATAGCGATACCGGAAATAACGATCGTAGCAGAACCGGTTTGAGCTGACTCTGCTATTTTCTTAGTAGGACTATAATGATCAGAAGTAAAGTATTCAGTAGCCTGACCAATAATGATACCGGCAAATAGACCAGTGATCACAGAATAATAGACACCAAAATACTCGGCAGGTAGAGCATTTTTAACCACAAAAAAAGCTATTCCCATTATTAAAACACCCGCAACATAAATACCTTTACGTAAAGCGCCCAGCAGTACTTTTTGTGTTGCTTTTTCACTGGCTCTGACAAAAAATGTACCTATAATTGAAGCTACTACACCAATAGCGGCCATAGCCATTGGAATAGTTAATGCCTGAAAAGCCAGCCCGAATTTGGAAAATGCGGCAACACCAAGCGCCATAGTAGCTACAATGGAACCGACATATGATTCATAGAGGTCAGCACCCATACCGGCAACATCGCCGACATTATCACCAACATTATCGGCAATAACGGCAGGATTACGCGGATCATCTTCCGGGATACCCTTCTCTACTTTACCAACAAGATC